>RFHH01000060.1 GCA_003696075.1 Acidobacteriota bacterium | reverse complement strand
TGTTGTGGCCGGCTCCGGGGACGGGACACCACTGCTTGTCGGAGGCTGGCGAAGCCTCGAAAAGACGGCGTGCCAGTTCGGGCGGGAACAGCTCGTCCTGCTCGCCCTGGATGACGAGCAGAGGAGCGCCGACGCGCGCGATGACCGACACGGGTGGTTCGTGCGCGCGAAGGTCGTCACCGAGGCGCGGGCGCACGAACCAGCGCACGTACCAGGGGGCGAGGCGCCTGAGCTGCGGGAGGGCGTTCTCGAGCCGATCGACCGTCCCCTCGAGGATCAGGCCGTCCAGCTGTCGCTCCGAGGCGAGCTTCAGGGCAACGAACGACCCGAGAGACCGGCCGTAGGCGATCACCGGCCCGTCGCCCAGCCGGCGCTCCATGCTGTCGCGGATCGTCACCGCATCGGCGAAGAGCGCCGCAGCCGACGGCTCGCCGTCGCTGAAACCGTAGCCCCGATAATCGACGCTGAGCACCCGGAGCGAGAAGTGACGGGCAAGCCAGAACGTCCGCGCCTGGACGTCCTGCACCGTCTCGCCGTTGCCGTAGAAGTAGATCAGCGACCCCCGCGGATCCTCCGGCCGCAGCAGCCAGCCGCGCAGCATCGTGCCGTCACCGGCTGGTATCTCGACGTTCTCGCGGATCACCCGATCCGGGACGAGTGCGCGCCGTCGCGGATAGAAGAAATCGGCCTCGTGAAGCGTCCGCACGCAGCCGCCCGCGAGGAGGGCCACCGGAAGCACGAGCAACAGCGACCGCGCGGCCTGCCTCGCCGTGCTGCGCGTCGAAAGCCGTTTCACCGATCCCTCTCGTCCCCGGGGCAAGCCGGACACGCGTTCCGAACCGGGCCTCCCCGTCGCGCGAAAACCGGATCGGCCTGCGTGTCCGGTCGATGTTATCGCTTCGGCCCGGGATCGCTCAACGGCACCTTGCATCCACCTCGCGCCAGCGCGCGGAAAGGACCGTCGGGCTCGCGACGGCGGGAAGATCACGCCGGAGCGCCCGCGGCGATGCGCCGGGTTTTTGGAGGCCGTTCGATCGGCGTTCAGCGGACCGCATCGATGCTGGAAAGCGCTCGGTAGAGCACCTTGACGTTGGATAGCGCTCAGCAGAATCCGTCGACGTTGGATAGCGCTCAGTAGAGTGCGTCGACGTTGGATAGCGCTCAGAAGAGTGCGCCGACGTTGGAGAGCACTCAGCAGAATGCGCCGACGTTGGATTGCGCTCAGTAGAGCGCGCCGGCGTTGGGTAGCGTCAAGGAGACCGCGTCGCCGTCGGAAAGCGCTCAGTAGAGCGCGTCGATGGTGGAGAGAACGATCCTCAAGCACGGCTTCTCCGCGCACTCGCCGGCGAACGACTCCAGTTCGTCGATCACGGATTGCGCCTGAGCGTCGGTCAGACCCGGCACGATGAACATCGCCGCCTGCCACCCGACGGTGTGGCGGCCTTCGACCTCGTGCTGAAAGCGGTTCCCCGTCACGTCGCCGACGCGGGCGAATCCTTCGACATCGATCCGCTCGAGAGCGCGCACGACGCGGGCCTCGTGTTCCGGACTGCAGAAGATCGTGAGTTGCTTCATGGTTCACCTCGCCGGATTCCGGGTTGGACAGACCCGGAGCGGGGAAAGGGCAGCGCGGCTCGCCCGGCCGCTGCCACCGGACAGAACAGACGGCGGGGCGAAGGACGCGACGCCACGGCGCGGGATCGGCCGAACGGGCCGGACCGCTCCGCCCGATGCCGGCACGACGGGCGCGCGAGGCTCGCACGCGACCCTTCGGCGGGAGCCGGCGGGCGCTCGTGCCGTTCTGGGAGGAAACGGGGCGCCTCTCGCCGCCGGGCGTGGCGAGGGCACCCGCCGCGCCCCGCGGAGATTCGAACGGTCCGCGCGCCGGGACGATGCGCCGGCGAAGGACCGCGCGGCGGCGCGAGCTCCGCCGCTACCGGTGGGACAGGACCGGTCAACCCGCCCGCCGCCGGCGTGAGGGACGCGACTTCTCCGTTCGCGACCTTCTGCCGGGAGCCGGCGGCCCCACCGGCCGCCCGCCCGGAGGACGGCCCCCCTCCGCTCGCGGCATGGCGCCGGCAGCCACCGGGTGCACCCGCCAAGCGGCTGGAGGGCGTTTTCCCGCCGTCGGCGACCCGCCGCCGGGGCCCGACGGCTCCGGCCGCCGGCAGCGCGGAGGACGTATCCCCTCGATTCGCGGCCGGCCACCGGGAGCGAACGGATTCACCCGCTGCCGGTGCGAGCGGCGCGACACCCGCATCCGCCGCTGCTCGAAAAAAGCGAACCGCTCTGGCCGTCGCCGGCGCAGCGGGGCCTTCCCCTCCCGCCGCTTCCGGAGGGAGCGTCCCCACGGGCCCTCGCCCACCGCGGCACCGGGAAAGACTCATCATCGATCCGCCGGCGCCGCGCAGGCGGTCCAGTCGTCCGGATAGGGCTTCGCCTGGCGGCGCTTTTCGACCATGTAATAGACGAGAGGGACCACCACGAGCGTCAGCATCGTCGAGGCGACCGAGCCGGCCATCAGCGAGATCGCGAGACCTTCGAAGATCGGATCGAAGATGATCACGAACGCTCCGACCACGACCGTTCCGGCCGTCAGCAAGATCGGCCGGAAGCGGACGGCGCCCGCCTCGATGACCGCCTCGCCGAGCGTCTTGCCCTGTTCTCGTGCCAGGTCGACGAAATCGATCAGCAGCACCGAGTTGCGCACCATGATGCCCGCGAGTGCGATGAAACCGATCATCGACGTCGCAGTGAAGAACGCGCCGAACAACCAGTGTCCCGGCAGGATGCCGACCAGGGACAGCGGGATGGCGATCATCATCACCAGCGGCACCTTGAACGACTTGAACCAGGCGATGATCAGCATGTAGATCAGCACCAGCACCACCGCGAAGGCTCCGCCGAGATCCCGGAAGACCTCGTAGGTGATGTGCCACTCGCCATCCCACTTCATCGCCACCCGCTCGGTCGAGAACGGTTCGTCCCGGTAGTACTGCTCGATCTTCGCCCCTCCCGGTGTCTCGATCTCTGCGATCTCGTCCGCCATCTTGAGAATCGCGTAGACAGGACTCTCCTCGCGGCCGGCCACGTCGCCGGCGACATAGATCACCGGCTTGAGGTTCTTCCGGTAGCGGCTCGGTGGGACGACGGTCTCTTCCACGCGCACCAGTTCCGACAGCGGTACGAGCGTCCCGTTCATCGACGCCAGCCGGACCTTCTCCAGATCGGCGGCCGACGAGCGCTGCGCCCGCGGCAACCGCAGCTCGATCGGCACCGGCTCCGCGGCGTCCTCGTCGTGGAGGAGGCCGACCGGCTCGCCGCCGAGCGCGAGCCTCAGCGCCCGCGCGACGGCAGCGGCCGGAACCCCCGCCCGGGCGGCCTTTTCGCGGTCGACCTTGAACACGAGCTTCGGTTGCGGATCCTCTACGAACCAGTCGACATCCACCACTCCGTCCGTCGAGCGGAACACGTCCAGGATCCGGCGCGCGGCCGCCAGCCGTGCCTCCTCCGTCGGCCCGTAGACCTCGGCGAGAAGAGTCGCCAGCACCGGAGGCCCCGGCGGCACCTCGGCGATCTTGACCGCCGCTCCGTACTTTTCGGCAATCCGCGTCAGCTCCGGACGGATCCGCCGCGCGATGTCGTGACTCTGATCGTCGCGAGCGTCCTTGTCGACGAAGTTCACTTGCAGATCGGCCACATTCGGACCCTGGCGGAGGTCGTAGTGCCGCACCAGGCCGTTGAAGTTGTGCGGCGATGCGGTGCCGGCGTACAGCTCCACATCCGTGACCTCGGGCACCGTCATCATGTACGACGCCATCTCCCGCGCCACCCTGGCCGTTCGCTCCAGCGTCGTGCCCTCCGGCATGTCGATGATCACCTGCAGCTCGCTCTTGTTGTCGAAGGGAAGCATCTTCACGGTGATCCACTTCAGCGGGAAGAGGACCATCGACAGAACCAGCAGCAGCGTCACGAACCCGAGGAACAACCAGCGCCGCCAGGTACTCACGAGGAGCGGCCGCAGGATGGCGTTGTAGGTGCGGTAGATGCGCGTCTCCTCGAGCACGTAGGGCTTTTCGTCCGCCCCGTGTGTCCCCCGCAACACGCGATAGCCAAGGTACGGCGCGACCACCAAGGCCACCGCCAGCGAAAAGGTCATCGCCAGCGATGCTCCGACCGGCATCGGGCGCATATAGGGCCCCATCAACCCGCGCACGAAGGCCATCGGAAGCACGGCGGCGATCACCGTGAGCGTGGCAAGGATGGTCGGGTTGCCGACCTCGTCCACGGCCGCGACGGCGGCCTGGAGCGGCGGCAGCTTCCGGATCTGGAAATGGCGGACGATGTTCTCGACGACGATGATCGAGTCGTCGACCACGATACCGGTCACGAAGATCAACGCGAACAGCGTGACCCGGTTCAGCGTGTAGCCGAACAGGTAGTAGACGAACAGCGTCAGCGCGAACGTGACCGGCACCGACACGAACACCACGGCGGCTCCGCGCCAACCGAGGGAGAGCGCGATGACCACGGTCACCGACAGGATCGCGCCCAGCAAGTGCATGAGCAGCTCGTCAGCCTTGGTTCGGGCGGTGGCGCCGTAGTCACGCGTGACGGTGATCTGGACGTCCGGAGGGATCAGGGAGCCGCGCAGGGTCTCCACCTTCTTCATCACCTCGTCGACGACCCACGACGCGTCGGATCCCTTCCGTTTGGCGATCGCGATCGTCACCGCCGGCATCAGCCGATCGGGCCCGCCGGCCCCCACGATTCCCCGCTCGGCCGCCGCGGGCCCCGCCCCGAAGGCGACGTACTCGCGAGGTTCCTCAGGTCCGTCGGCGATCTCCGCCACATCCGCGAGGTAGACCGGCCGGCCGGCGTGCAAGCCCACGACGAGTCGTGCCACCTCGTCGCGATCGCGCAGCAGGGCACCGGTTTCCACGCGGATCCGGCGGTCACCGCGGTCGAACTCGCCGGCGGTGAGCGCCGCGTTCTGCATCTGCAGGGCCGAGGCGACCCCGGCGGGATCGACCCCAAAGGCCGACATCCGCTCCGGGTCGAGCCGCACGAGAACGGCGCGGCGCCGGCCGCCGATGATGCGGCTGACCGACACCTCGTCGAGCCGGTCGATCTCCTTCTTCAGCTCGGCGGCGATCTGCCGCAGCTCGAACCCATCGTGGCGTGACGACCACAGGGTCAGGCCGAGCACCGGCACGTCGTCGATGGTGCGCACCTTGACCAGCGGCGGTGTGGCTCCCGCCGGCATGCGATCCATCCCCGAGACGAGCTTCTCGTAGACCTTGACCAGGCTGCGCTCCTGGTCCTCGCCGACGTAGAAGCGGACCGTGACCATGGCCATTCCCGGGCGCGAGACGGAGTAGACGTACTCCACGCCGGGAATCTCCCACATGCGCTTCTCGAGCGGGATGGTCACGCGGTTTTCGACCTCGGCGGGCGAAGCTCCCGGCAGGCCGACGAAAAGGTCGACCATCGGGACGACGATCTGCGGCTCCTCCTCGCGCGGCGTGAGCACGACCGCGAAGGCGCCGACCGCCAGCGCCGCAGCGACGAGGAGCGGAGTCAGCTTCGACTCGATGAAGAAGTGGCCGATGCGGCCCGCGGGTCCGATTCCGGTGAACATGGGCTCAACGCTCCACGACGGCCCGGCCGTCCGTCAGCTCGGGCGGCGGCTCGACCACGTAGCGTTCGCCGGCGTCGAGGCCGGAGAGCACCTCCACCCCGCGCTCCGTCTTCGCCCCGGTGCGGATCCAACGCAGCCGCGCGCGGCCATCCTTCCCGACGACGTACAGCCCGACGAGCTGGCCCCGACGGACGAGCGCCCGTTCCGGAACGACCAGTACCTCGCGCTCGCCGCGCGGGAAGCTGACCCGCGCGAACATCCCGGAGCGGATCGCGCCGTCGGGATTGTCCAGAACGACCTCGACGTCGAACGTGCGGCTCGCGGGATCGCCCGCAGGGATCACGCGTGCGATCGTGGCCTCGCGGTCGAGGTCGAGAGCATCGATGCGCACGCGGGCCGGCCCGCCCTTCCCGAGCCCGATCACGCTCGCCTCGGGGACCTGCACGCGGACCTTGACGCGCGACAGATCCTCGATGACGAAGAGCGGAGCGCCGGGGGCTGCCATATCTCCCCGCTCGACGCGCTTGTCCACGACCCACCCGGCAAACGGCGCGCGGATCTCGGCATACCCGAGGGTCACCCTGGCCGCGGCGAGGTTCGCCTTGGCCTGCTCCAGCGCCGCTTCGCGCACCCGCAGCGCGGCGACGGCGTCCTCGACATTCTTGTCGGTGACCGAGCCGCGCTCGTGGAGATCGACCATCCGCCGGTGCTGCGTCCGGGCGTTCTCGAGCTGGGCCTCGGCCATCGCGACGGCCGCCTCCGCCTGCTCGACGGCCGCCTCGAGATCCCGGGTATCGAGCTTCGCCAGGAGCGCGCCGGCGGCGACATGCTGGCCCTCGCTCACCGCGACCGTCTCGACGCGGCCGAGGATCTTCGTACCGGGGGCGGCTCGCCGCCACGGCTCGACGCCACCGCTCGCCTCGGTGAGCTGCGGCACCGCCTCGCGCCTCGCTTCGGCGACCTCGACCGCCAGCGGCTGTTCTTCCACCGCGGCCTCGCGGCGCCCCTCGCCGCCGGCGCACCCGGCGGCCGGCAGCAGCCACATCGCGAGCGCCGCGGCTGCGGCGATCCTGCTCCATGCCGTTTCGTTCGTCCGTCTCGCCCGCATCATCGGCTCGTCCCTCGCATCGTCTCGTCGATTCGGTTTCCGCCTCGGACCGGACCGGTGCCGCCGCGCTTCACAGCCGCCCCGCCGCGAGATCGACCCGGGCGCGTGCGACGAGCACGTCGCGCCGCGCCGCCACCTCTCGCATCCGCGCTGCGGTCAGGGCCGTTTCGGCCTTCATCAGCTCGACCAGTGTCGTGAGGCCCTCTCGGTAGCGGTCGGTGACGATCCGCAGGCTGCTTTCCGCGAGTTTCACCGCCCGGCGGGCCTGCTCGACCCGCGCCCGCGCCGCCCTCAGCTCCGAAACGGCGCGGCGAACCTCGAGCGCGACGCTACGCTCGAACTGGAGCACGTCCTGCTGGGCCGCCTCCAGCTCGCGCCGCCGGGCTCGGACGCGGGCGGTGGTGCGTCCGAAGTCGCCGATCGTCCAGCGCGCGTTCAACATCACGCTCCAGTTGGTGCCGGATGTCCCGATGAAGTCGGGATCGTTCGCTTCGACCATTCCGGCGAGGCCGATCTCCGGCCAGCGCGCCGCCCGCGCCAGCGCAACCGACCGGCGGCCCGCCTCGAGTCGATGCCGCGCCGCTGCCAGATCCGGCCGCTGCGCGAGCGCCTCCGCGGTCAACGCCGCGATATCCGGCTCGCCCTCGTCCGTCCCCATCTCGAGCGTTTCGGGAAGCTCGAGATCCGTTTCGAGCGGCAGCCCGATGGCCAGGTCGAGGGCGGCGAGGGCAACCTCGGCATCCGACCGCGCGCGGATCAGCTCTTCCATCACCTCGCTTTCGTGCACCTGAACCTGGAGCAGATCGGATTCGACGACGAGGCCGGCCTCGAAGTGGTTCCGCACCATCTCGACCTGCTGGCGCACCGTTGCGAGCGATTTCTCCGCGACCGCTACACGCGCCCGCGCGAGCAGGGCGCCCGCGTACGCCTCGATCACCCCGCTCACGATCCGCTGCCGCACCGCCTCGCGTTCGGCGCGCCTGGCCTCGCCCTCGGCCCGGGCCGCGGCGAGCCCGTGGGCGATCCGCCCGCCGGTCCACAGCGGCTGCTCGACGGAGAGGCGCGTGGCGAAGTTGTCGAGGGCGTCGGGCCGGTTGAGGGCGTCGATCGCGAAGTTCTCCGGACCGAACGCCTCCTGCCCGAGAAGGTTGGAGAAAACGAGCGTCGGGTTCGTGGTCCGCGAGACGGTCTCTTCGAGGTTCACGCGCGGCCTCCGTTCCGCCCGGGCCGCCCGCACCATCGCCTCTCCCGCCTCCGCCCGCGCCGACGCCGCCGCGAGCTGCGGGTTCCGCTCCTCGGCAAGGGCGATCGCGCGCTCGAGCGTCAGCGGTCCGCCGGGAAGCCCCGGGTCCGGCAGGGCATCGCCATCAGGGGACGCGGTGCCGTGCGCCCTGGGCCCGGGCGAAACGGGCGCCCCGCCATCCACCGGGGTGAGCGGTGGGCCGGGTGCCGCGCGAGAGATGCGTTCCGCGGGGGGGGATGCTCCGGGCGCGACCGCAGGCGCGGGGCGCGCCGCCAGGACATCCTCGGATGGAGACGGCAACGCCCCCCGTGAGCCGAGCGGACCGGCCGCCTCGACGTGCACCACGCCGACCGGGCCGCCGGAGGCCGGACCCGTCGTCGCCGATCCTTCGGCCGGGCCCGGCCCAAGGGCCAGAGCTGCGCTCACGCACAGGGCCGCCAACGAAAAGAGGTTGTCTCGTCCACCGTTCACGTCAGGATCCTCTTGAAAGGAGAGGACTTAACCTCACCGGACCTTCGCTGCGCCGGCCCGGCGCTTCGCCCTAGGGATGCGGGAGGAAGGCAGGGGGTCACGGACCGCCGGCGGAACGGAGTTGCAGCAACGCAGGCGCCGGCAGCCGATGCGGCCCCCTCCGCTCCGGCGGCACCGGGCAGACCGCGGGTTACCCCGGGGCGATCGGGCTTTCGACCCGGGCTCGCCGAAAGGGTCCTCTCGCCGGTGCTCGAAGGCGCCCCGAAATCGCGAAGGTGCCGTGGCCGATCCCGACCGGTGGAAGGGAAGAGGGCCGTGTGGCAAACCTCGACCGAATGCGCTTCCCGCCGGCCTTTCCAGCGACGCCACGCGGGCTCCGTCTGTCGGGTGGGCAGGCCGTCCCGCTCGTGCAGGACTCCCCGTCGTCCAGCTCTGGAGAGCGGGCGGGAGGCCGGGTAGGCCAGCGGAGCGG
>RFHH01000059.1 GCA_003696075.1 Acidobacteriota bacterium | reverse complement strand
CTCCTCCTCGCTCTGGCCGGCGTGCTCCTCGCCGTTTTCGTGCCGATGGCGCTCCGCGGCGGGGGAGGAACGGCCCAGCTCGCCCGGGAGGCGCCGCTGTGGCTCGGCCTCGTCCTCGCCGCCCGCTGGGCCGCGAAAGGCGGACGCCTGCTGCGGGGCCTCGCCGGGAGCCTCTTTCCTCCGGCGATCCTGGCGCTCGCCCTCGCCGCCCCGCTGAGCGGTCTGAGGCCTCACGCCGCACCGCCGCCCGGGGCGGCGCAGGTGGCGGCCGGCCATTCCGGGCCGATCGTCGTCATCGGCGTGGACGGGCTCGGCTGGGAGATGCTCGAGCGGTGGCGGAACAGCGGCGGGTCCGCCGATTTCGACTGGCTGGCGTCGCGTGCAGCGTGGGGACCGCTCGCCACCGTGGAGCCGACCCGCTCGCCGGTGATCTGGACGACGATCGCGACCGGCAGGACGCCGGAGGACCACGGGGTTCTCGAGTTCA
The DNA here is from genome assembly GCA_003696075.1 of Acidobacteriota bacterium. Classification (NCBI taxonomy): domain Bacteria; kingdom Pseudomonadati; phylum Acidobacteriota; species Acidobacteriota bacterium. The sequence continues at coordinate 7,916 of RFHH01000059.1, read as the reverse complement.
CCTCATGGCGTGTCTCCCACCTGGGCCGTTCGCTGGCCACCATCCCCCGCGGCCTCGGTGCCGTGTACTGGATGAACCTCGCGCAGGCTCTCGGACTCGTGCGGCTCGGGCCGGTCACCAGCCAGGACGTCCGCTGCCCGCGGTTCTGGGAGATCGCCGGGACAGCGGAGCGGCCGGCAGCGGTGGCGGGATGGTGGTGCACCTGGCCCGCTTCCCCGGTCGAGGGGCGGCTCGTCAGCGACAAGTTCTATTTCTGGCGCGACGCGCGGAGGGCGGGCCTTTCCGACGGCGGCAGCCTTCCGCCCGGGGTCGCCTACCCGCCCGAACTCGCCGGCAAGCTGGCGGAGCTGCGGGTGCCCCCCGAGGCGATGAGCGCCGAGGAGGTCCTCCGGCTGATCGACATTCCGGAGGAGGAGGCCGCCACCCTCGCCGGCCGCCCCTACCGCCACCACGACGTGCTCAGCGAGCTGCCGCTGGCCTACACGATGGACCGGACCTGGGAGAACGTCGCGCGCGAACTGCTCGCCACCGGTTCGCCGCGGGGGATCTACGCCTTCTACCTGCGCGGCGTCGATCTTCTCTCCCACTCGGCGCTCGCCTTTTCCGATCTCTACCCGGAGATCGACTCTCCCGCGGATCTCAGGCGGCGCTACGGCGGACTCATTTCGCGTTACCTCTCCCTGACCTTCGCCCGGGTGCGGCGGCTGATCGAGGCTGCCGGCCCGGACGCCGCCGTCCTCGTGGTGAGCGACCACGGCTTCGAGGTGATCGAGCACAAGCGTCACGGCGATCCGTGGCCCGAGTTCGGGCACGACCACGCTCCGCCGGGCGTTTTCTTCGCCCTCGGTCCCGGCGTGGCCCCGGGGCCGCGCCGCCCCACCATCTCCGTCTACGACATCGCGCCCACGGTCCTCGGGCTGGCTGGCTATCCCGCGGCGGAGGACATGCCGGGCCGTCCGCTGACCGAGATCTTCGGCGAACTCGACCGTTCCGAACTGCGCTCCCGGATCGCCAGCTACGGCCAGCGCTCGCGGGCGGGCGCGGCCGGATTCGACCGGGCGCGCGAGGCGGAGGGGAGGGAGCTCGAGCTGCTCCGCAGCCTCGGGTACATCGACTAACGGCGGGGTGCCGGGCTCACCGCGCCGGCACCGCCGCCTCGAGCTCCCTGACGATCTCCCGCACGCGGTCCGCATCCGGGCCGGCCGGCTCGAGTTCCAGCGCCTTGCGAAAGGCGGCCAACGCTCCGGCCGGGTCGTCGAGATCGTTCATCAGGATCGATCCGAGCGTGCGCGCGAGGGCGGCGTCGGGACGCCGGGCGAGCGCTTCGCGGTAGGCGCCGGCGGCACCGCGCGCGTCGCCCCGCGCGTAGCGGGCCCGGCCCAGCTGCTCCCAGGCGTCCGCCGACGACGGATCGAGTTCCAGCGCGCGCCGGAAGCGCGCTTCGGCCGCCGGAAGATCGCCGAGGTGGGCCTCGACCCGTCCCGCCAGCAGGAGCAGCGCCGGATCCTCCACCCCGAGTTCGAAGCCGGCCCTGAGGAGGTCGCGCGCCTCGCGGGCGCGGCCGTCCTCCACCAGCATCTCGGCGAGTTCGCGGCGGGCGTCCGCATGCCGGGGGGCCAGCGCGAGCACCTCCCGGAACGCCCGCTCCGCTTCGGCGCGCCGTGCGGGGTCCCGCCGGGAGGCGACCCGCAGCGCCCGGCCGAGGTTGAAGGCGGGAAGCGGGGAGCGGGGGTCGAGCGCCATCGCGCGCCGGCTCTCCTCGGCGGCGCGGTCGGGCCGCCCGGCGGCGAGCAGCGCCCCGGCCAGGGAGAGCCGCGCCGGGACGTTCCCGGCGTCGAGCGCGACGAGAGCCTCGAGGATCGGCACCGCCTCCTCCGGCTTCCCCTCCTGCACCAGCCTGCGGGCGCGGTCGAGCCGCTCGAGCGCGTCCACCCGCCGCTTCGGGTCGGGCCGGTGGCCGCCCGGCGGGGCGGTGGCGGCGGCGTAACCGAGTGAGGCGAGCCGGCGGCGGCGGGCGTCCGACGGCTCGCTCCCGCGATCCGCGACGCCGGCCGTCAGCTCCTCGCCGAAGCGGCGGGCCAGCTCCCGGCGCAGTCCCTCCGCTCCCGGCGGCGGCTCCCCCGCGAGGTTCTGCCGCTCGCCCGGATCGGCGGCGAGGTCGTACAGCTCCGGTTCGGGCGCGTCGATGAGCTTGAACGGGAACCTGACCACCGCGCGCAGCGAGGCCCAGCCGTAGGCGAGCTCGGGGTAGAGCGTCTCCATCTCGTACACCCGTTCCCGGCGCCGCTTCCCGCGTCCTTGCGCCAGAGGGAGCAGCGACGCGCCGTCCGCTGCTTCGAGCGGAGGCAGCCCGAGCCAGTCGAGGATCGTCGGGGCGACATCCACCAGCCCCACGGCGTGCCGCACCACCGCCGGTTTCCAGCCGGGTCCCGCGATGATCAGCGGCACGCGCTGGGTGGCCTGATAGAGGAACACGCCGTGCGCCGACTCCCCGTGGTCGCCGAGCCCCTCGCCGTGGTCGCCGGCGACGACGACCAGAAGGTTCCGGTCGCGTCCCCAGGCGCGGAGCCGGTCGAGCAGCCGGCCGATCTCGTGATCGGCGAAGGCGATCTCGGCGTCGTAGGGATCTCCCATCCGGGACCGGTACGGCTCGGGCGCCACGAACGGGCGGTGCGGGTCGTAGTAGTGCACCCACAGAAAAAACGGCTCCCGGAGCCGAGGGAGAATCCGGAGCGCCGCATCGGTGACCTGGCTCGCCGCCCGCTCCCTCCAGTCGAACCAGGTGCGCGGGCCGACCCGCACCCCGTCGTCGGCGTTCCGGAAGCCCTGCAGCACCCCGCTCGAGCGGTCGAGCACCGCGGCCCCCACCACCGCCGCGGTGTCGAAGCCGGCCGCCGACAGCCGCTCGGCCAGCGTCGTCTCGGCGTCCCTCAGGGAGAACCGCAAGTTGTCGCGGGCGCCGTGCAGCCTCGGCGGCCGGCCCGTCATCAGCGAGGCGTGCGCCGGCAGCGTCAGCGGTGCCGGACTCAGCGCGGTGTCGAACCGGACGCCGCGCGCCGCCAGCCGGTCGATCACCGGAGTCGGCGAGGGCCGGTGGCCGTAGCAACCGAGGTGATCGGCCCGTGTCGTGTCCAGGGTGATCAGGAGGACGCTCCTCGGCGCGGAGGGCGGCGCTGGAGCGGCGGCACCGAGACCGGCCGCAGCCGCGGCGACGACGGCCCACCGGGCCGCCGCCCGCCGGGCACCCCGCGCCGCGATTCCCTCTCGCCTGGCCACGTCTTCCTCCGCCGGCCGACCGCTTTCCGCTGGCGATGGTACGCGGACCGCTGGACGCCGGCGAACCGCTTCGGGCCACACGCGCCCGGGACTCGTCGTATATAGTCCGCGCGGTGGTCGGGGGCCGGTGCCGCCGGCGGAAGCGACAAGGGGGAACGGCGCGCGGAGGCGCGCGGAGGAGGTCGTTGTGACATCGAATCGTGCGGCGTCCCGAATCCTCGTCCTGGCGGTGGCGGGGTCGCTCGCCCTTTCCCCGGCCTCGGCGTTCAGGATCCGGCCGGAGAGGCTGCGCTTCGACGACAAGGTGATGTCCCGCCCCGGCGGCGCGATCGCGGTGACCGCCCAGGCGGCGGACGAACTCCCCGAGGGGGATCCGCTCCGGGAAGGCTGGGCCGCCTTCGCGGCCGAGTACGGCGGGAGCTTCCGCGTCCATATCGATCCCCGGTCGGGGCTGCCCTCGCTGGTGGAGGGCCGCGGCATCCCCTGGGTCGCCGGCCGCGGGAACGACCTCGACCGGCCCGCGTCCCTGGAGACGCTGGAACGCCTCGCGCGGGAGTTCGTCGAGCGGCACGAGGTGCTCCTGGGCCGGTGGGGCAAGCAACTGGTGCTCGACCGGGATGCCTCCGGGCCGGCCGGCGAGGGCCGCTGGCGGGTGGTCTTTCGCCAGATGGCGGGGGGCGTGCCGGTGGACGGCGCGCGGTTCGTCTTCGAGGTCGTCGAGGGGAACCTGGTCTCCTTCGGCACCAGCCGCTGGGCGCCGCTGACGATCGATCCGACTCCTCGACTCGACGAGGCGGCGGCGCGGGCGGCCCTGGCCCGCTATCTCGACCTCGACCCGGACGATCCGGTCCTGAGCGGCGCCGAGGCGAGCCTCCACATCGTTCCGATCGACCCGCGGCGCGCCTCGGCGCTCCCCTGGAACGGCCCGAGGGGGAAAGGCTACGGCCACGTGCTGGTGTGGCGTCTCCGCTTCAGGGTCCCGGGCGAGCCGGCGACCTGGGTGGGTGAGATCGACGCGCACACCGGCGAGCCCTTCGCCTTCTGGGACGACACGCATTACGACGCGATCCGGGGCGGCGTGTTCCCGATCACGAACGACGGCGACTGCGCCAACGACGGCTGCGAGACGGCCGGGTTCCCGATGCCGTTCGCCGATTACTCCGTGGACGGCACCGCCGCCGGCTACTCCGGCGATCACGGCCAGTACACCTGCACCGAACTCGGCGCCCCCGTGGAGACGACCCTCAACGGGCAGTACGTCCGCGTCCACGACAACTGCGGGGCGATCTCGGAGCAGACGACCTGCGATCTGACGCTGGACCTCGGCACGAGTCCCGGCACCAACTGCAACGTGGCCTCGGGGGCCTCGTCAGGCAACACCCGTGCGGCCCGGACCTCGTTCTATCACCTGAACGTCGTCAAGCAGAAGGCGCGCTTCTACCTGCCCGACAACACCTGGCTCCAGGGTAAGCTCACCGACAACGTCAACATCGCCAACACCTGCAACGCGTACTGGAACGGATCGGTGAACTTCTACCGGGAGGGCGGCGGCTGCCGGAACACGGGCGAGATCCAGGGGGTCGTGGTCCACGAGTGGGGCCACGGGCTGGACTCCAACGACGGCGGCGGGATGGACAACCCCTCCGAGGCGTATGCCGACGTGGTGGCCATCTTCGAGTCGCGCGAGTCCTGCATCGGCCGCGGCTTCTACATCAACGGCACCTGCAGCGGCTACGGCGATCCGTGCCTGGAGTGCACGGGGATCCGCGAGATGGACTGGGACAAGCGGCAGAGCCACACGCCCGCCACGCCGGCCGGGTTCACCGCCAACAACTGCGGCGGCGGCGGCGGACCCTGCGGCAAGGAGGTCCATTGCGAGAGCTACGTGCCGTCCGAGGCGATCTGGGACCTCGCGACCCGCGACCTGCCGGCTTCCGGTCTCGATCCCGACACGTCGTGGCAGATCGCCGAGAAGCTCTGGTACATGAGCCGTGACGGTTCCGGCGGAAACGTCGAGAACTGCTCGCTACCCGATTCGGACGGCTGCGGAGTCGACAACTGGTTCCACAAGCTGCGGGTCGCGGACGACGACGACGGCAATCTCGACAACGGCACGCCCCACGCGGCGGCGATCTTCGCCGCATTCGACCGGCACGGGATCGCCTGCGGCACGGCGAGCGACCCGTCCAACCAGAACCACTCCTCGTGCCCGTCGCTGTCCGCGCCGACGCTGAACGCCCGCGGCGTGTCCGAGGCGGTGGAGCTGACCTGGGACGAGGTGCCGAACGCCGCCGAGTACATCATCTATCGCAACGACGTCGGCTGCGAGCGAGGGCAGGTCCCGATCGCACGGGTCTCGGCGCCGGCGGGCCGCTACCTGGACGAGGGTCTGATCAACGACTTCCCCGTCTACTACCGGATCCAGGCTCGCGGCAGCAATCCTGCTTGCGACGGTCCCGTTTCGAACTGCGTCGAGGCGACCCCGATCGCCCGTGCCGGCTCCGTGAGCTTCGCGACCGACGTGCTCTCGTGCCGGCAGACCGCCAACATGGATCTCGTGGACTCCGACCTCAACACCGACCCGGACGTCGTGGAAACGGTGGTTCTGCCGGTGACCAGCACCACCGAGCCGGATCCGGAGATGGTTCTGTTCACCGAGACGGGTCCGTCGACCGGGAGGTTCACCGGCTCGATCGGGCTGGCGCCGGGCCCGCCCGTCGCCGGTGACGGGGTGCTCCAGGCGTCGGACGGCGACGTGCTGACGGTGACCTACGTCGATGCGGACGACGGCTTCGGCGAGCAAAGGACGGTCTTCGACACGGCGCACGCCGACTGCGTCGAGCCACGCATCAAGAACCTGCGTGTCGAGCAGATCACCGACCAGCGGATGACGGTTCGTTTCGAGACGGACGAGCCGGGCGACACGGTGGTGGAGTGGGGCGACACGCCCGCACTGGGGAACCGGTTCAGCGACTCCACGCTGACCACCGTCCACGAGGTGCTGATCAACACGCTGGACATCTGCCGGCCGTACTACCTGAAGGTGTCGAGCACCGATGCCTACGGGAATGTCGCCGTGAGCGGCGGCGGCGGAAAGCCGCACGCCGTGCACACCTACGACATCCCCGGGCTTTATTACCGGGAGACCTTCGAAAACGGCACGAACGGCTGGACGCTCACCGGCGAATGGCAGGTCGGGGCCCCGCAGGGGCTCGGCGCCACGCAGGCAGGCAACCCCGATCCCTCCGCCGCCTACAACAATGCTGCCGTGCTCGGAAACGATCTCACGGGACTGGGCGACAACCCGGGCGACTACGAGATGTTCGCCGACGAGACGGCGACGATGCCCACCCAGGACGCCTCCTCGTGGACCAACACGAAGCTTCTCCTTTACCGCCATCTGAACGTCGACTCGGCCGACACGGCGTCGATCTCGGTGGTCGCGGGCGGGGAGACCGAAGTCTTCTCGAACGCCGGTTCCGCCATCACCGACAGCGATTACTCGCTGATGACGCTCGACCTGAGCGCACAGATGGACGGAAAGCCGCAGGCGGCGCTCCGGTTCAGGCTCACAGCCGGCAACCACAGCGTCCTACCGAACGGATCGATCATCAACGGCGAGTACTCGGGGTGGAACATCGACGACGTGATCCTCAAGGACGGATCGCTCCCTGACTACGCGGCGTGCGGCGGGTGCGGCCAGGCTCCCGCGTTCCGCGGCGCCACGTCGGCCGTCGACAACGACGCGTGCGGAGCCTCCGGCGTGACCGTGACCTGGGACCCGGCTCTGTCTTGGGGTACGGGCAACGGCGGCACCTACGCCGTGTACCGCGACACCTCACCGGGCTTCACGCCGGGCCCCGGAAATCTGATCGCGGCGGGCCTGACCGGAACGAGTTACACCGACACGACCGCGCCGCCGGACCAGACGGTGTACTACCTCGTTCGCGCCGAAAACGACGAGACCTGCGGCAGTGGGCCGAACAACGGTGGTCTCCTGGACGACAACACCGTGTACGTGTCGGCCACCGAGTCCACCTCGCCTCCGGCGGTCGGACCGGTCGAGTCGGTGACGGTGCGGATCGTCAACCGGGCGCACGTGCGCCTCGAGTGGCCGGCCGTGGCGGGCGCCGACCACTACAACGTCTACCGCTCGACCGACCCGCACCCCGAGACCTTCACGCTGATCGGCGGTGACGAGCGGACCTTCTTCGAGGATGAAAACACCGGGACCGACGGGACGACCTACTTCTACTTCGTCCGCGCCGTCGACGCTTGCGGCAGGGAAGGCCCTTGATTCGCCGCCGATCGAACGCCGGCCCGAGTGATCGCTGGCCCGGCGGCCGGCCACCGGTCGGTCGCCGGGCCGCCGCCATAACGAGCACTAGAGACACTCGTATCGGCGAAGACGCGAATCCGACGTAACGGCGGCACTCGCATCGCGAAAGGCGGGATCCGCGTGTAGCGGCGGAGCTCGCGCGGCAAAAGATGCGAATCGCGCATAGCGCGGCGCTTGCGCCGCCCACCGCCGCGCATCTGCAGAGGACCAGGTCGCGGCACGCGCCGCGTCGCCCGGTGTCGGACGGCACCTCCATGTCCCGCCGCAAGTCCGCGCACCATTGCCGCCCGGCCCCGACCGG
>RFHH01000058.1 GCA_003696075.1 Acidobacteriota bacterium | reverse complement strand
CTGCGCCGCCCGGACCTTCGGCGGCACGTTCCGAGTGAGGTGCATCCGCAACGGTGCGTCGTCGCGCCGAAGTCTTTGGACCATCGGAGGTTCCGCACTCGGATGCATCGATGCCCGAGGATTGGGGCCGAAGTGTCGGTTTTTCATCGCGTTGCGCGGCGTTTCGCACCATCGAGGGAGCACTTCCCGAACTGTGCGCCCACCCCTCCCTTCGGGCCGGATCCGGATACCGTCCGGCGCCGGTCCGTGGCGGACCATCCCGGGAAACGGCGAACGATCGTCGGGCGCCGGCTCAAGGCAGCGCGCCGGCGGGCCGATACGTGCCACGTCGAGCCCCGCCTCCGGGGCGTGGGGAGGATCCGTGACCGCGGCGGTGGACGAGGCCCAGCTCGGCATCCGGTGGGAAACCGAGGGGGAGGACGGGAGCACCCCCAGGCAGCGCCTGCTGGCCTCCTTCGAGGAGGCGCGGCGGAAGGGGGGAGGCCGGCCCCCGGGTCTTCCGTCCGATCTGAGGGCCGTGAGGCTGGCCGGTGTGGACCTTTCGGGCCTGGACCTGAGCGGGGTGGACCTCACCGGCGCCGACCTGAGCCACGCCGACCTGTCCCGGGCGCGCCTCGTGGGCGCGAAATTGCGCGACGCGGCGCTGGTCGGCGCGAGGCTCGACGAGGCACAACTGCTCAAGGCGGACCTCGAGGGCGCCGACCTGACCGACGCCTCGGCCGAGAGAGCGGGATTCGGCGGGGCGAACCTGAAGGGCGCCACGCTGTTCAACGCCTCCCTCCCCGGAGCCGTCCTCAGCCTCGCCGATCTCCGGCGCGCCGATCTCGGCGCGGCGCGCCTGCGGAACGCCCGGATGCTCGAGTGCGACCTCCGCGAAGCCGACCTGTCGCGGGCCGACCTGCGCGGGGTCGATCTCGAGCGGAGCCGCGTGGACCGCGCGCGCTTCGCGGACGCCGACCTCCGGGGGGCGCGCGTGCGGGGCGTCTCGGGCTACACCAGCGCCGACTGGATCGGCGCGGACATCGTCGACGTCGATTTCTGCGGGGCCTACCTGCTGCGGCGCGCGGTGATCGACCAGAACTACCTCCACGAGTTCCGGCACCAGAGCCGGATGTCGGCCGTGCTGTACTGGGGATGGAAGATCACCTCGGACTGCGGGCGCAGCTTCCTGCGCTGGGCGCTGTGGACCGTCGGGGTGGCGGTCGGCTTCGCCTGGCTCTACCAGTACGTCGCGGTCGACTACGGCGAGCACCCGACGCCGCTCTCGGCGCTGTACTACAGCGTGGTCACGCTGACCACCCTCGGCTACGGGGACGTCGTCCCCGCGTCTCCCGCCGCCCAGGTGCTCGCGATGATCGAGGTGGTGATCGGTTACGTGATGCTCGGCGGACTTCTCAGCATCTTCGCCAACAAGATGGCGCGCCGCGCCGACTGAGGGAGAGACGATGCTCAAGCTGTTCGCGCGGAAGAAGAACGATCCCGATCGGTTGCTCGCCTCGGTGCTCGAGGGCTACGAGCTGCCGAGCTTCCCCGGGATCATCACCAGCCTGCTCGAACAGCTCGCCAAAGAGGACGTCTCGCTCTCGGCCGTCGCCGACCAGCTCGCCGTCGATCCGGGGCTGTCGGTCCGGCTGCTCACCACCGTGAACTCGGCCGCGTTCTCGATCCGGAACGAGATCCGGAGCGTCCATCACGCGGTCCACCTGCTGGGACGAGCGCAGATCGAATCGATGCTGATCTCGATCGCGGTTCACAGCACGCTCCCCTGCGAACCGGCGCCGGGCTTCGTGCCGGCGCGGTTCTGGAGCGCCGCCGCCCGCAGAGCGGCGATCGCGGCGGTCTTCGCCGAGCGGGTCGATCCGGGAGCGGCCTCGGAGAGCTTCACCGCCGCGCTGCTGCAGGATCTCGCCGTCCCGATCCTGGCGCACCACCGCGGGGAGGAGTACGGGGCGCTGCTCGACGAGTGGCACGCGGGAAAGGGAGACCTTTGCGAGCTCGAGCGGCGTGCCTACGGATGGGATCACGCGGAGGTCGGCGCGTCGGTCTGCCGCCGGTGGGGGATGCCCGAGACCTTCACCGACGCGATCGGGGTGCACCATGCCGACGATCCGACCGGCCCGCTGCCCGCGGCGCGGCTCGTCTCCTGCCTTCCGGAAACCGGACCGGAACGGGCAGCGGCCGTCCTCTCCGCGCGCGCGCAGCGATGGTTCGGCCTTCCGCCGGAGAGCTCGAAGGCGATGATCGAAGAAGGGCTCGCACGGGCTCCCGAGGTCGCCCGGATGCTCGCCGTCTAGCCCGCCGCGTTCCTTCGCTCCATCGCCACCGCGCGGAGCATCCACCCGAGCAGCCCGAGGCCTCCGGCGAGCAGGACGGCGAACAGGAAGAAGTTGCCCCACTGGGGCGCCTCCGCCAGCGTGAACCTCGAGGTGGCCGGTTGCAGGTAGGCGAGGCGGACCTGATGTCTCGTCACCGCCATCACGGCCACGGTCAGTGTCATCGCACCCAGGGCGCCGCCGAGCAGGCCCCGCTGGCCCACCGGCTCGGTGACCCGCGCGAGCATCGCGATCGTCCCGAAGGCGAGCATCACCGACGCGGCCAGCGGAACCATGGCCGCCGCGCCGGAGCGCATGAGCCGCGTCAGGGTCCCGGGCGGAAGCAGGACCAGCAGCAAGAACCCGTCGGCGACCTGAGCCGCCGTGCTCCAGAGCGCCCACCGCATCCCGTACCGGGCGATCGCCGCGTTGAGGGGAGGGGCCTCCCCCCGCTCGGCCGCGCGGGCGGCCCACCACGCGGCGAGCAGAGCGGTGAACGCCACCGCCGCGAGCACGAAGTGCAGCACCCGCACGACGAACACGGGGCTCGTCACGACCGACCACGGCCGATCCGCGATACGGGGCCACTCGTCGGGCTGCGAGTGGACGAGGTTGACCGTCACCTGGAGCATCGCGATCCCGAGGAACGACGCCGCGGCGACGACCGCGAACACCCCGCCCCCTTCCCCTCTCGCCGGGAGCCCGCGGTACTTGTAGAGGTAGGTCGCGTAGTAGCCGACGAGGAGCAGCAGCACCAGCGACAGCCAACCGCGCGCGATCAGGATCGTCGCGGGATAGAAGTACTGCTGGAACAACACCTGTACGAACAGGAGGGGGGCCACTCCCGTGGTGATCGCCAGCGAGATGGCGTAGGTGTTCGCCCGGGTGAGGCGCCGGGCGAACTCGTCACGGACACCGTCCGAGCCGCGCCGCGTGAGGTGGGCCACCGCCGCCAGCAAGGAGCCGCCGAGCGCCACGTTCATGAAGATCAGATGGAAGACGAACGTGACGACGAGCAGCAGATGGAACAACCACGCCGGGCCCGGCAGGGGCGTCGGATCCGGTTGCGGGATCAGCTCGAGGTTCATCGTGAAGCTCCCTGAGAGGGCTGCCCGCGCGCGGCGAGCTTCGCGAGGTAATCGACGAGGGCTTCCAGCTCGTCTTCGGTCCCGACGAAGGGAGGCATGAACGGATAGTCGAGCGATGCGGTGTCGGCGCCCTCCGCGTAGGCCTCTCCTTTTTCGTAGAGGCTATAGACGACCCCGTAGATCATGTCCCGGTCGTCGGGAAGCCGGGCGCGGATGCCGAGGTAGCCGTCGATGGTGTGGCACGCGCGGCACTCGGCCATGAAGATGCGCCGGCCGCGGTCCACCGGATCCGGCGCCGCTCCGCGGGCCGCCCAAGGCGCCCGCGCCAGCACGCCCGACTCGTTGACGGCCGCGATGTCGGCGACGCGAAGGCCGTTGGAGAACTGGTAGTCCCTGATCAGGAACGGCTTGCGCGTCCCTTCGCGCAGGCGCTCGTAGCCGCCGAAGAAGCAGACCGCCGCCGCGAACAGGAGAACCGCCGCCGGCAGTCGCGCCCCCTTCGGCCAGGCGAGGTAGAACGCAGCGCTCAGAACGGCCACCGCCGCCAGGGCGGCCAGGAGGAAGGTTCGCGTCGCGGCCAGCGAGGCGAGAAGAGGATCCGCCCCGGCGAAGAGCGACCTCACCGGCTCGGGGAGGGCCCGCTCCCACCAGAGATATCCGGCCAGGGCCAGCGCGCAACCGGCCACGAGCCAGATCCCGAGATAGCGGGCGAGGCGCCACCGGTCCTCCGGCAGCGAGCGCAGAAGCGTGAACGAGACGAACGCCCCCGCCATGATCAGCGTGATCCCGGTCCGCAGGAGCAGTCCCGGCCAGTAGGTCGGGTTGAAGAAACCGTCCCAGAAGGCGCCCGTCTCGAGCCAGCGCCCCGGCGTGAGCATGAACGTGATGATCCCGTTGATGATCACGAGCGACATGTAGGCGGCGACGAAGTAGATCCATCCGATCGCCCGGTGGAGACCGGGCCGGATCGTGTCCCAGGTCGCGTAGTACACGAGCGCCGCGACGATCTCGACGATGAAGAAGACCCACTCGATGGCCCAGCCCCACACGTAGTTGTGGATCAGCGTGGAGATCGCGGCCGGAGCGACCAGGCCGGCGACGACCCAGATCCCGACGCCGGTGATCGCCCCGAAGACGGTCGAGACGAGGATGAGCATGAACGAAGACCGCCGGGCGAGTTCCCGCAGCGCATCGTCGCCCCGCCGCGCCGCCAGCGTTTCGCTGACCGCGATCAGCAGGCCGCCGCCGATGGCGAAGTGCGAGACGGTGACGTGGGCGATCGCCACGAGCCCCATCAGGACGCCCGGGCCGATCGACGGTATCCAGAGGGGGTAGTCCACCGAACACCTCCCCGGAACCGGCTCCGAGCCGGCCCGCCGGACGAAGGGCGCATTGTAGACGACGCGACGGCGCGCGGCCGCGCGCGGGGTCATACGCCTCCGGCGCAGGGGAAGCGCCGCGGGGCGGGCAGGTCGGGCAGAACGAAGCGGCGCACCGCGGCGTCGGCCATCGCATAACCCCAATTGACCAGCCGCGACCGGATCGCCGGGTCGAGCCGTTTCAGGCGCGTCGGCAGGCGCGCGAGCGCGATCGTCCGCGGGAGGGGACAGGGCAGGTGGGGAGACGGCGCATAGTCCCGGGCATCCCCCCGGATGCTCCAATACGCGCCCCGCCGCGTGCCGCGCTCGAAATGGGCCAGCAGCAGCCGCTTCCTCATCGTGCGCACCTGGTGGTCGATCACCTCGACGACGCGGAGCATGTGGCGGGGCCAGTCGCGGGGCGGCGAGGGATCGGGCTCCAGCCGGCTCCCCCCGTCGCTCGCGATCACCGTCCGGAAGCGCTTCCAGGCCGCCTCGAGTCCGAGGTTGTCGTAGACGCCGCCGTCGGTGAGAACCGGATGCGAAACGTAGGGTTCACGGTGCAGGGGCTCTCGACCCCGCCGCGCGAGCCCACCGGTTCCCAGCGCCGGCACCGCCGGAGACAGGAAGGGAGGGAAGGCCGCCGAGGCCGCCACGGCCCCGGACACCGGCAGCCGGGCGCCGGAGGCGGCACCCACCCGGTAGTCGCCCGTCCGCCCCTTCCGAAAAAGGAAGAGGTCCCCCGTGCACAGATTCGTCGCGTTGAACACGAACTCCGGCTCGTCGGGCAGGTCGGACAGCGTGCGGCGGCGGAAGAGATGCCGGTCCAGGGCTCCCGCGAGCCACGCGTTGGCGGGGCCGGGACCGAAAAGTCCGAGGAGGGCGGCCGGCACGTCGAGCGTCCGGGCGGCGAGGGCGAGCAGCGGAGCGACGACGTGCCGCACGAAGCGCTCTCCGGCGCCACGGGGCTCGTTCAGCCGGCACCGGTCCCAGGCGAGGGCGAGCACCGCCGCGGTGATCGATCCCGCGGAGACGCTGGAGACGCGGGACACGCGCGCCAGCAGCCCGGCCTCGGCGAGCCGGAGGAGCCCCCCGGCGTGGAAGAGCATCGCGCGGTAACCGCCTCCGGACAGGCACACGGCGATCCCCTCCCGAGGCGCGCGTGCGGCGTCCTCGATCGAGACGTACTCGACGGGGTGATCGTGCCGGCCGCCGGAGAGCGCCCTCGGCTCCCCTGCCGCCGAACCGCCGGATCGCTGCATGCGGCCCGCCTTCCCCGGCCCGCGGGCGCGGCCGCGGTGCGGGGCTCCAGTCTCGCCGCGGCGGGCTCTGGCCCGCTGCCCGTCACCGAGGCCCCGCGATGGCCGGTTGCGCGGCTGGGAGAGCGTCGCGAACGACCGGCGACGCGCCGCCACGCCCGGCCACCGGGTCGGAAGCGGACCACGGCGATCGCGCACGGCGACGCCAGCCGGGTCGGCGGGCCCTTCGTTCCTGGGGACGGCTCCGGCCGGCGGCGGAGAGCCCGGAGACGGGGCTCGCCGGCCAGTCGGGTGGGAGTGCTCCCCGCCGGTCGGCTCGCAGCGAAAGTGCGCGGCGCGAGAGCGCGGGGCGAGTCGGCGTTACCGCGGGATCCGCCCGGCGGACCCGCTCCGGCGGGGCCGTCCCCGCGAGGGTGCGGCGCAGGGCTGGCCGGAGGCCGCCGGCCCCCGGCCGCCCGGCGCGGAGATCACCACGGTCTGGGTCCGGCCGGCTTGCACCCGGTGGCGCCCCAGCAATGGGCCACGCAGAGATTCGAGTACACGTGCCCGTTCGAGCAGACGACCGGGTCCCACACCATCGGGCAGTAGCAGTTGCTCGGCTTGCTCGGCTTGGCGTAGGTCTGGTTCACGGTGGCCGCCGCCCCCACCACGATCGCGGCCAAGGCGACGACGGCGAACAGCGCACGAATCCAGTTGGAACGCTTCATCGGACCAACCTCCTCTCGTTTCGTTCGTCCCCGTTCCCCCGGAAGCGCTGTTTCTTATACAGACGTCCGCGCCGCCGCATCAAGCCCTCCGCGGTGCACCTCGCCCGGCGCCCGCCGGCTCCGTCCCCGCCGAATCCCGGGGCTTCGCTTCCCGAGACGCGCCGGGCCCGCTCGAGCGGCGGCCAGGGCGGAGGATCTTCTCCGGCCCGGCGGGGTCGAGCGTGCCGCTTCGCCACGCCGGACCGGGGCTCGAGTGAACTGGCGGCGGCGCCGGAACCAAGGAATGACGTCCCGCCTGCAGGACGAACGGATCCGCGCCGCCGCCTTCGAGTGGCTCGCGGCCCAAAGGGAGCGCTACGGGGACGTTCTCCCTTGGGCCGTGCTGCACCAGGGCTTCGAGTTCGGCGGCCGCCGCGTTCCGCTCGTCAGCCGGCAGGGGATCTTCAGGCCGGCCGTCCTCGACCGCATCCCTCTTTCGATCCGCACCTCCCCGGGAGGACCGTACGACGACGCGTTCTTCGACGACGATCGTCTCGCCTACCGCTATCGGGGGACCGACCCGAAGCATCCCGACAACGTGGGCCTGAAGCTCGCGATGCTGGCGCGCGTACCGCTCGCCTACTTCTACGGGATCGAGTGCGGCCGCTATCTCGCCATCTGGCCGGTGTTCGTGGTCGGCGCCGATGACGCCGGCCTCACCTTCACCGTTCAGGCCGACGATCCTGCGGAGCTGGCGCGGCCATCGTTCACCGGCGTCGCCGATGCGGAAGTGGCGGGCCGGCGGGCCTACGTCACGAGGACGGTGCGCCACCGGATCCACCAGCGGAGTTTCCGCGAACGTGTCCTGCGCGCCTATCGCCGGCGCTGCGCCCTGTGCCGGTTGCCCGAGGGGGCCCTGCTCGACGCGGCGCACATCATCCCGGACAGCAGCGAGCGGGGAGAGCCGGTGGTCACCAACGGCATCGCTCTGTGCAAGCTGCACCATGCCGCTTTCGACCGCGATCTCGTCGCCGTGACACCGCGCTACCTCGTCGAGGTCCATCCCAAGGTCCTCGAAGCGCGCGACGGGCCGATGCTCGAGCACGGGCTGAAGCGGCTTCACCGCCAGCCGATCCTCCTCCCACGGCGGCGCGAGGCCTGGCCCGATCCGGATCGGCTCGCCCAGCGCTACGAGCGCTTCCGGCACGCCCGCTGAGGTGACGGGGCACTCCCCGCTCGCGAGGGGGCGGTGCCGAAAGCGGCGGCGCGCGCCGGCCCGCGCGAACCGGCAACGGGAGCGCGCTCGAACGCGCGGGCGGACGGCGGATCGGGACGCCGGCCAAGAGGCGAATCGGAATGGGCGCCGCCGGGCGGACCGACCGGGCCGCGGCCTTGCGAGCGCCGCGGGTCTACCATGGACGGCGGCCGTGGCCGAACGGGGGCGGGCGGCGACGTGCGGATCATCCTCCATCTCGACATGGACGCTTTCTTCGCCGCCATCGAGCAGCGGGAGCGGCCGGAGTTGCGCGGCAAGCCGGTGATCGTCGGCCGGCGGGGCCCGCGGGGCGTCGTCACCACCTGCTCGTACGAGGCGAGACCGTACGGCGTCCGCTCGGCGATGCCGTCGGTCACCGCGGAGCGCCTGTGCCCGGACGCCGTCTGGATCGCTCCGCGCGGCGCGCTCTACCGGGAGGTGTCCCGGCGGGTGTTCGCGATCGTGGAGGAGCGGGTGCCGGTGGTGGAAAGGGTCTCGATCGACGAGGCCTACGGCGATCTGACCGGCGCGGTGGCAGGCTTCGAGGAGGCGGCCGAGCTGGCTCGAGAGCTGAAGGAGCGGATCCGCAGGAGCGAGCGCCTGACCGCGAGCGTCGGGATCGCCCCGTGCCGCTTCCTGGCGAAGATCGCCTCCGACCTCGACAAGCCGGACGGCCTGGTCGTGATCCGGAGCGAGGACGTCCCGCGGGTCCTCCATCCCCTCCCCGTGCGCGCCATCCCGGGCGTGGGGCCGCGGATGGCGGAGCGGCTCGCCCGGCTCGGCCTGCGCACCGTGGGCGACGTCGCGCGCTGCCCCGATCGGAGGCTGCGCCGCGCTCTCGGCGCCCGGACCGCGGAGTTCCTCCGGCGCCGCGCCCGCGGCGAGGACGACACCCCCGTCGAGCCGGTCCACGAGCGCAAGCAGGTGAGCGAGGAGAGGACCTACGTGCACGACCTGCACGACCGGGAGGCGATCGAGCGCGAACTGCTGGCGCGGGCGCTGGGCGTCGCGGGCGAGCTGAGGCGCCGCGGACTCGTCGCTCGGACCGTGACGCTGAAGGTCCGGGACGACCGCTACCGCACGGTGACGCGCTCGCGAACGCTCGCCGAGCCGACCGACCTCGCCTCCACCCTGTTCCGGGTGGCCCTCGAGCTGTTCCGCGAGCGCGTGGAGCTCGGGGGGCGGGGGATCCGTCTCCTCGGCCTCGGCGCGAGCCAGCTCGCGGCCCGCCACGATCTCCCTCCCGCGCTCTTCCCGGACGAGCGCGAGGAAAAGGAGCGCGTGCTCGGCCGCATCGCCGACTCGCTCCGCGAGAGGTTCGGAAAGGAAGCGCTCCGCCCCGCCCGTCTCCTGCCCGGCGCTCGGCCCGAAGACGGGCGCTGATCCCGGCCGGGCGCCCGGCGATCGGGGTGGCCCCTTCGTCCCGGCCGCCGTAGGCTTCCCCCAGCCCGGGCGTCACGGCCCGGATCCGCGGAGCCGAGCGGAGAGCCCGGGGGAAGGGGGTTCCCGATGCGCGCCGCCGCGTCCTTCTTCGTTCTCCTGCTCGCGATCTCCCCGGCTTTCGCCGCCGAACGATCGGACTGTCCCGCCGGCCCCGACCCGGCGTCGCTCGCGCGCCTGTGGGAGGGTCTGTCCGAAGACACCCCGGTCCGGCTCCGCCTGCTCGATCTGGTCCGGCGGCTCGACGACGAGGGTTACAACGACCCGCGCTCGCCGGTCCATCTCGACCGGCCGTTGCCGGCCGAGCCGGAGATGGCCGTGCTCGACGCGGCGATCCGGCTCGCCGCCGGCGGGATCCGCACCGAGATCGAGCCCGGCGCCGGTGCGCGCCTCGCGCGGCGGTTCGACGACCTGCTCGCGGCGAGCTTCGCGCCGGCGATCGGGCCGTCCCCCGCCCTGACGGTGACGCTCGAAGACGGGACGGCCGACGCCGGGGACACCGCCGGACGGCGAATCGCGCTGGAGATCGCCAACCGCCGCAGCGAACCGCTCCGCGACCTCCACGTGCACGTCGTCGCCTCGACGATGACGGGACCGATCGACCGGATCGCGCGCGGCGGTCCGGGGACGATCACGCACGTCCTCTCGATCGTCCCGGGGGCGGCCGCCGACCTCCACGTCGGCGATCTCGCGCCGGGGCAGTCCCGCGGCGTCTCGTTCGAGCTTGCGCCCGGGTCGGTCCCTTCACGCGGATCGACCCATCTGTACTACCTGCTGACCTGGCGTGACGAGGGTGGAACGCTCCGGGCCGAGGTGCCATGGCCGGACCAGGTCCGCGCGGAGAGCCGGACACTTCCCTGCCCCGAGCCGAGGGACGGCGCGATGATCACGCTCGACCAGCAGACCTGCTTTTGGAACGACTGCCAGGTCGTCACCGGCGGCACGATCGTCTTCCTGGTGGAGGAGCTGCTCGCCGGCGAGGATCTCGACGGCGACGGAGAGATCGACGATTCGCTGGTGGCGCTGCGAAAGATCGGCGGCGAGGAGACGCGGCTGCTCGGCACGGCACGGAGCTGGGACGTCGAGGGAGACGTCGTCCTCTGGACGCTGCGAGAGACCGACGCTTCCAGGGACCTGACCGGCGACGGCGACCTCGATGACGCCCTCGTCTTCTGGCACCGCATCTCGACCGGCGAGACGCGATCGGTTCCCGGCGATCCCGAGGCCATCTACTCGGCCCGCGCCGGCGACCCCTGGATCGCCTTCCCGATTCCGGAGTCGATGACGGGCGAGGACGCCAACGGTGACGGCGATCTCGACGACGGCGTGCTCCGCGTGGTGGACGCCCGGGACGGCACCGTCTACGACACCGGAGCGATCGTCCGGCGCGGCGACTGGACCAGCCCGACGCGGCACGCCGTTTTCTTCCTCACCGACGAAGAAGTGCTGGGCGAGGATCTGGACGGCGACGGGAACGTCGGCGGTGCGGTGCTGCGGTGGTGGGTACCGCCGGACGTGCCGGGCGGGACAGGAAAGATCTTCAACAGCGGGCTTCCGTCGACCCGCTGGATCAACAGCGATCCCGAGACCGACCTGGCCGTCTTCCTCCAGGAGCACGGCTGGTACGACTACGACACCGGCTTCGTGTGGCTCGGACCCGGCGAAACCCGGAAAGGGACGAGACCCGGCTGGTCCGGCTACGCGGTGGACGGCACGCGCTTTTCCTGGAAGGACCGGAGCACCGGCCGCCTGTACGTCGAGGACGTCGCGACCGGCGAGCGCACGGAGATCCCGGAAATGGACGGGATCATCGACATCGAGGGGGATGCGGTGATCGGGCGCGGCAAGGACCGCCACCCGGAGCTGCTCATGCACTTCGACCTCCGAACGGGCGAGCTGCACGAGATCGGCTGGACGCACTTCAACTTGTTCGGCCGCGACGCGGCGGTGAACGGCGACTTCGTTTCGTGGCACAACGACGCCGACACCGGCTGCTATCCCTACTGGACCTCGTGGATGGAGCTGTACCGCATCTCGGAGCGCACCACCTACCGGACCGGCGGGTTCGGCTACAAGTACACTATCGGCTCCCCGGGAACGACCGCCGTCGCCTTCGTCCAGCCGGAGAGCTGGGCGTACCGCGACCTCGACGGCGACGGCACCCTCAGTGGCTATCTCCTCAGCTACTACGTGCCCCCTTGCCGCGACTTCGAGGACCTGGAAGCGCACATCCGGCTCGCCGCCTCGCGCGATCCATCGGTCAACGCGGCGTTGCTCGAGCGTCTCGTTTCCTGGCGCACCCTTTGGGAAAGCGGCGCCGCCCGCCCGGCCGGAGAGGCGGCCTGCGTCCTGTACAAATCGTTGACGATCCCCGAGGAAACCGGGCTCGAGCCGCTGGCGCGGAAGCTGGTCCGCGGCTGCGTGCTCAGCACCGCCCTTGCGCTCGGCATGATCCCTTCCGAGGACGCGTGCGGCGTGGCCGACAACTGCCCAGGCGTGCCGAACCCGATGCAGATCGACGAGGACGACGACGGCGCGGGCAACGTGTGCGACGTCTGCCCCAACATCCCCGACCCGCTGCAAGCCGACACCGACGGGGACGGCCGCGGCGACGCCTGCGACCTCTGCCCAACCGTCGCCAACGCGTCCGAACGGGACGGCGACTGGGACGGAATCCCGGATGCGTGCGACAACTGCCCCGAGCAGAGAAACCGGGACCAGGCGGACGGCGACGGCGACGGAGCGGGGGATGCTTGCGACGTCTGCCCGGGCGTCTTCGACCCGCTCCAGGCCGACGCCGACGGCGACCGCCGGGGAGACCCCTGCGACAACTGTCCCGATCTCTACAACCCGGACCAGCGGGACGCGAACGGCGACGGCGAGGGGGACGCCTGCGACACCGACAGCGATACCGATTCCGACGGAGTCGTCGACGCGGACGACAACTGCGTCGCCACACCGAACCCGGACCAGGCGGATGCCGAAGGAGACGGCCTCGGGGACGCCTGCGATCCCGACGACGACAACGACTGGGTGCCGGACGAGGAAGACAACTGCCCCTACGACTGGAACTACGATCAGGCGGACTCGGACGGCGACGGGATCGGGGACGCCTGCGACGAGGATTGATCGCCGGGTGCGGAGCCGGCCCTCCGGCACCGGCCGCCCCTCGCTCGCGCACGGTCCTCCCGCGGGAGGAGATCCCATGCGACGAACGACGACCGCCGCGCTCGCCGCCCTTTTGCTGCTGTCGTGCGGGACCGAGGGAAACCGCGAGGCGCAGGCGCTGATCGACCGCTACGTGGCGCTCCACCGGGCTCACGACCTCGAGGGTTTGCTGGCGATGCACAGCGAGGACTCGGTGTTCGTCCTACCCGGCAAGAAGCCGATCCGGGGGCGCCGGGCGCTCGCGGACCTGTTCGAGTGGGATTTCGTCATGGAGACGGAGCTGGAGATGCACGGCATCGAGCGCGAGGGTGACACGATCCGCGTGGCATCGATCACGGAGCGCAACGCGTTCTTCAGAGCGCTCGGTCTCGACGGGGCCGTCTACCGGCCCGGTACGCGCTTCGTTTTGCGCGGCGGGCTCATCGCCGCGACCTATCCGGCGCCGCTCACCGCCGCGACGCTCGAAGCAGGGATGCCGGCGTACCGCGAGTTCCTCGCCTGGCTCGACGAGACCCATCCCGGACTGCGGCCCGAACTGTTCCCCGAAACGGTGGTCCGCCACGACGCGCGGCGCGCGCGGGTGCTGCGCGAACTGCTCGACGAGTGGCCCGGGCGCCGCGCCCTCAGGACCGTCGAGCCGCGCTGACGGCGGCGCCGGGCCCGGGGGCCGGGACCGCGGCCATCCCCCCCGCCGCGCGCCCGCGCGCGGAGGATCGGTCCACCGCTCCGGGCCTTTCGTGGCACCCTGTGACGGGCACCCATCCCCTCCCGGTGCGGCCCGGTTCGGCACGATCCTGCCCGTATCCGTTCGGAGGGCCGATGGCATCCGGCACGGGGCCGCGGTCGGGGAGCCGGGTGCGGGCGGCCGCTCTTACGAGCGACACCGGCACGGGTCGCCGCCGGAACCGCAGCAGGATGGGGGTGGGCTTCCGGAGTTGACGGCCACCGAGCTGAACACCCTGTCCAGCCGCTCCGAACCGCACTCGCGGCAACGCACCTGCAGGCCCCGGCTGTACTCGTCCACCGTCGCGCGCACCTCGCTCGGGGCGCCGCAATCCTGGCAGACGTACTCGTAGACCGGCATCGTCTCCTCCCGTCCTTTCGCGTCGGTCGCGGGGCCGGCCACCGCCGGCGCCGGGTCTTCCGAAAACGATACCGCTGGACGCTGTGCGAAGCGCAATTCCCGGAGGCGCTCCGGCCGCCCGGGCCGGCCGCTGTCGATCCGGTTTCCTCGTTCCTGGACGGGTTCCGCCCGAATTCGCACCGCCCAGTGTGAACCCCACGAGCGTCGCGTCGATGGCCTCGGGGAACCGGAACCGACGGGCCCACGGGCCGGCCGTCTCGCCCGCGCGCCGGGTCGGTCGCCCGCGGGTCAGCCCCGGGCGGGCCGGGGCGAGTCCCGACCCCGGGGAACGGAGCTCCCCGCCCGGCGAGCCGATGCCGCGCCTTCGCGGGGGCTTGGCGGACAGCCCCGGTCAAGCCTGCGCCGCTTCCGCGCGCTCAGCCGTTCCTCGCTCGTACCAGCCCCGCGTGGCGACGCAAAACCGGCAGACGGAGAGCATCACCGGCACTTCCACCAGCACGCCGACGACCGTGGCCAGCGCCGCGCCCGACTCCGGGCCGTACAGGGCGATGGCGGTGGCGACGGCGAGCTCGAAGAAGTTCGACGCCCCGATGAGAGCGCCCGGAGCGGCCACCGGGTAGGGCACCCGGAACGCCCGCATCAGCCCGTAGGCGAGCGTGGAGTTGAAGTAGACCTGAACCAGGATCGGGATCGCGACGAGGATCACGTGGAACCAACGCGTCGTGATGTTCTCCGCCTGGAACGCGAAGATGAAGACGAGCGTGGCGAGGAGGGCCGCCACCGTCACCGGCTGGAAGAAGGCCAGGAACCGTTTCGTGAACCACTCGATTCCCTTGCGCCGGATCAGCACCGCCCGCGAGATCGAGCCCGCCGCCAGCGGAATGACCACGAAGATCAGCACCGAATAGAGGAGCACCCGGAAGGGCACGTGGAGCCCCGACGCTCCCGACACGAGGAACTTCACGATCGGCGCGAAGGCCACCAGCATCACCAGGTCGTTGACCGACACCTGGACGAGCGTGTAGGCCGGATCGCCGTCCGACAGATAGGACCAGACGAACACCATCGCGGTGCAGGGTGCGGCCGCGAGAATGATCACCCCCGCCGTGTACTGGCTCGCCAGGTCGTGGCCGATCCAGGGCAAAAAGAGGTGGCGGAAGAAGATCCAGGCGAAGAACGCCATGGAGAACGGCTTCACCAGCCAGTTGACGAAGAGCGTGACGAACAGGCCGCGCGGCCGGCGCCCGACGTCGCGGATCGACGCGAAGTCGATCTTGAGCATCATCGGGTAGATCATCAGCCAGATCAGCACCGCGATCGGGATGTTGATGTGGCTGCCCTCGGCGAACTCCAGACCCCGGAGGGAGGCAGTCAGGCCGGGCAGAGCCCTTCCGATCAGCACGCCGACGGCCATGCAGAGCGCGACCCACAGGCTCAGGTAGCGCTCGAAGAAGTTCATCCGCTTCGCTGGACGGTTCATCGCCACTCACACCTCGTGCCGCGGGCCGGCCGGGCCCGGGGCGGTATCGGAGGGGGTCAGGCGTGCGAGGTCGAGGCCGACTCGGCACAGCTCCTCGGGCCCGATGGCACGCAGGCGCCGGCACAGGTCGGCGTCGCGCTCGAGTTGCGGATCGCCCGCGACGAGCGGCCGGACGCACCGCAGCACCGCGCGCACCGTCTCGCCGGTCGCGAGGCGGTACAGCACCCAGCGCCCCTTCTTGCGTTCTTCGAGCAGCCCGGCGCGCCGCAGGGCGTGGAGGTGGGCGGAGACGGTGGAAGGCGCCTGGCCGAGGACCGCCACGAGCTGGCAGACGCACAGCTCGCCCTCGGCGAGCATGAGCAGGCACCGGAGCCGGGTGGGATGCCCGAGGCTCTTGAAGATCTCGACTGCGGCGGGGAGGGGCTCGCTCATTTCGTCATCTCGCGAAATGTCGTAGCACAACCCTAGGGACGGCGCCACGGGGCCACCCCGAAGTCACGCGGGTGCCGCTTCCCCGAGGTGATCCCAAGGGTCTGGAGAATCGGGACTTCGCCGCCGCCCCAGCCGCCGGCCGCGAAGGCGCCCGAGCCCCCTCCCCCATCCGGCCGGAGCGCACCCGGCGTCCGGAGGAGCGGACCTCGGAAGGTCAGGGTTCCGGACCGTTTCCCTCCGCGGGCTCGGGCGCGGCGACCGCGGCGACGACGCTCCGAGTCGGCGGCGGAACGGGGCGGCGCGCGAGCCGCCTGAACAGGTACCAGGGACGATCGGGCCGCGCGCGGAGCGGTGCCAGGCGGGGATTCCCGTAGGCCACCAGCGCGCTGCGCAGCAGCCAGTGCCAGGCCCCCGCTTGAAGCAGGAGCACCGCCAGCGCTCCCGCGCTCCAGGCCGCGAGCCCCGACACCGAGCGCGGCGCCGACTGGCGCCAGGCGAGCAGGTATGCGCCGGCGCCCGCCTGGACGAGGACCGTGACCGCCACGAAGAGGACCGGTGCCGAGAACGGAATGCGGACCCAGATCCGCGGGACGAGCAGCATCACCGACCGCACCCGGGCCCGCCCGTCCGCCACCATCACCACCCGGCACCAGAAGGCGAACGCTCCCACGAGTGCCAGCCACAGCAGTCCGGCCAGCCAGCGCAGGCGGGGAAGCAGCACGGCGCGTGCCGCGGAGTCCCACGCCCCTCGCTCGGCGGCGACATCGAGCCGGTGGAAGCCCAGCCGGATCGCCGCGAGCCCCGCGGCCGCGAGCGCCACCGCGAGCAGCGTGATCCGCGCCATGGCCCAAAGGCGGGGAGTTCCCGCTTCGACGACGAACCGCACCACGCCGCGGGGCCGACCGCCGCGGCGCACGCGGTCGAGCCACGCGATCGCGCCGGGCACCAGAAGCCAATGGCCGGCGAGCGCGAGCAAGGCGGCCGCGCCCGCGGCCGCCCCGAGCCCGGGTCCGGCGGCGATCGCCAGGCGCGCGAGGTGGCCCGCCGGCAGCGGCCCTGCGGGCTCGGTGAAGAAAGGGCGCCGGGCGGCGGCGGCGAGCGGTGGCGCGGCGAGAAGCACCGCGGCCGACCCCGAGACGACCAGCAAGGCCCACCGCAACAGGATGAGGCGGACCGAGCCGTTCACCAGGGCGAGGCCGGCGAGGGGAGCGAGGCGCCGCTGCGCGTTCAGAACCACAGCGACACCCCCGAGGCGACCCAGGCGGCGAGAGCACCGGCCCACCCGGCCCAGTCGGCGAGCCAGCGGGAGTCCGGCCTGGCGCGCCTACCGTTCGTTTCGGGCGACGGATCGAGGAGCACCGCGTCCCCGGGATCGATGATCACCTCCTCGAGCCTCGCGCGCCTGATCGCGCGGTACCCGCGCCACGGGGAGCGGCCGTCCCACCGGTCGACCACCACGGCCCCGTCGGCGAAGCGGAGCCTCACCGTCACCGGCAGGTGGTCCCATCCCGGTCCTTCGAGCACGGCCTCGCTTTCGAACAGCTTCGGTTCCACGCCGTCCCCGCCGGGCTCCGGGAGCTCCACCGGCTCGAAACCGATCCAGCGCACCGTCCCGTCGCGGTGCGAGTCCTCGCGAAACCAGCCGGGATCGGTGATCTCGAGCCAGATCTTCCCGTCCGAATCGCGCGCCAGCGGAAGGTCGAGCAGATCGGCATGCTCGTGGCGCGAGGAGCGGTCGACCGTGATGCGCCCCTCCGGCGCCGGCCACGAGCCGAGGGGCACTTCCACCCGGTGGCTTTCGAGCCGGGTGACCGCCAACTCCGGCAGGCGGGCCCGCCCGAACGCCTCCCGCAGAAACCCCTGCGCCTCTTCCCCGGCGGCCCGGCGCGCGGCGGCCAGGAAATCCTCGACGGATGGATGCCGAAAGGCGTTGGCCCGGAAATATTCGCGGAAGATCCGATCGGCCGTGTCGCGGCCGAACATCCGCTCCATCGTCGCGAGCGTCACGGCGGTGCGGGCGTAGAACTGCACGGCGTGGGTCCGCCCGGCGAACAGGGCGGAGGGGCGTTTCCTGAGGGGCTCGCGGATCGATCCGCCCACGTAGGCGAGGCCGAGGCGGGCGAGGTCGAAAGCCCCGAGCGGCCGGCCGAAGAACGACCCCAACGAGCGGCCGGCGCCGTAGAGCGACTCCGCCACCCTGGCCGTCCAATAGGTGGTGAATCCCTCGTCGAGAAACGCCTCTTCCTGCTCGTTGGAGGCGACCAGCCCGTAGAAGTATTGATGGATCAGCTCGTGGGCGAGCGTGTGTTCGGCGATCCGCGTCGCGCGGAGCGGCCATGCCTCCAGCTCCCTCCCCACGGTGGAGGCCACCACGAACGTCGGGTACTCCATGCCCGCCGTGCGCTCCGCCACCAGGCGCGGCAGCACGATCGTGAGGGTCCGGTAGGGGTACGGTCCGACGCGCCGGCCGAGCAGGTCGAGCGTCGCCTCCGCCACGGTCCGCCACCGTGGGAGCTGATCGGCGAACTCGTGCGGTAGCACGTAGTGGAGCTCGACCGGGCCGCCCGGCCCCGGCGGATCGTGCTCGGAGACGATCTCCTCGAAATCTCGCGCGACGACGAAGGCGAAATCGTGCACCGCGCGCTGG
This sequence comes from Acidobacteriota bacterium, assembly GCA_003696075.1. Lineage (NCBI taxonomy): Bacteria > Pseudomonadati > Acidobacteriota > Acidobacteriota bacterium. The sequence goes on along the minus strand of RFHH01000058.1, from coordinate 27,173 downwards.
CGGAATCGATGGCGCAGGGTGCCCCGATCCGTGGCGATCGGATCGCCTTCGCGCCGTCCGGTCGCGGCCACCAGCCAGCCGGCGGGCGCCTCGATGGTCACGTCGTAATCGGCGAAGTCCGCGTAGAACTCGGTCGCCGCGTGAAACTGGCGCGCCGCCCAGCGGGCCCGCTCGGCCCCCCGGGTTCCCTTCGGCTCGAGGACGGCCACCTTGGGAAACCATTGCCCCACCAGGCAGTACCGGTCGACGCATCCGGTCCGCGCGAAGGGCCTCGGCAACCTCCCCGAAAAGGAGATGCGCAGCGTCAGCAGGCCGTCCGGGGGAACCGGACGCGGCAACCGGAGCTCGACGAGCGACCGGTCGAGAGGGTTGCCGTCGTCCGGCTGGACCGGACGCCACGGCACCTCCTCGCCGGCCGGCTCCGTCCGGACCGCGTCGAGATCGATCCAACCCCACGGATCGTCGAAGACCTCGTGGAACCGTTCGAGATCGAACCGGCGGAAACCGCTCCGGCGCGCCTCCTGAAGCCAGGTGCTCCCCTCGTTGGCGAAGGCGTTGAGATACAGGTGAAGCGGAACGCGGGAGACGGCGACGCCGGCCGGATTCCGCCAGGTCAGCCTCTCCTCGCCCCGGAACGCCCGGCTCGCCGGATCCACCTGCACCTCGATGGCGTAGGAGACGAAGACCGGCGGAAGCGCGGCCGCCGCCGCGCCCTCCCCGAGGCCGGCGACGAGGGCGACGATCAGCGCGGTGCCGCACGGACGGCGCATCGTCCGATCATCGAACATCGCGGGGGGTGCCGTCGAGGGGGGCGGAGGTCCCGACCGACTCGTCCTCGACGGTCCCCGAGCCCGGACGGACCGTTCCGGGAGCCTCCGGCGGCGCAGCCGCATCGCCGGGCGGGCGATCCGGAGGGAACCGCGAGCGCGGCGCTCGGGACCGGACGCGGGCTCCCCTTCGGCGCTCTCCACCCGGCGGGGTCGCCCACCGTCCGCCCCGGTCCGGCACGGGAAGCGAAACCGCCGGCGTTGGCGCGTGCCGGCCCCGTCGGGCCCCGGCGGCGGGCTCGCCGGGCCGGGGCGGGCCGCGCACGCAGACGCTCCGGCGGCGTCTCACGCCCGGCGCCGCCCGTTCCTGCGGCGGGCGCGGGCCGCCGCCGGGGAACGCGGCGCCCGTTCGAGTCCGCGGGCGCCCCGAACCGGGAACGCCGCGCGGCGCCGCCGGCCGTCGCGGTGTACCGTTCACGGCTCCGCCATGCGCGGGGGGGCGGTTCGCCGTACTGGTTCCGTCCGGACGAATTCCCGATCGATCGGAGGGAGGAGCCCCGATGCGCCGCTTCGTCGCCGTCCCGCTGTTGGCCGCGCTCACCTCGGCCGGGCTCGGATCCGCGCCATCGTCGTTCGCCGCCGGGGAGGCATCCCCGGTGGGTCCGCGGATCGAGGACCGGCGAGTCGGTGAAGAGGAGTTGATCCTGCGCCGGCTCGAGTGGTTCTACGGGCCGCGGCGGGCCGGCACTTCTTCGGCTGCGGAGATGGCGCTCCGGCGGCGGCTGGCGGTCGAGCAGACCCGCAAGGCCCTCCAACGGCAGCGCGAGCGCCGCGCCAAGGGCCTGCTCGCCGCGACGAACTTCTGGTACCCGACCGGGCCCTCCCCTTCCCACTTCGGAGGGTGGGCTTTCGGCGACGTCACCGGGCGCGTGCCGGCGATCGCCGTCGACTGGCCCTCGGGGACCGTCTGGGTCGGCAGCGCCTCCGGCGGGCTGTGGCGCTCGACCAACGACGGCCTGAGCTGGGAGCAGATGTTCGACAGCGCCGGGACGCAGACGATCGGCGCGGTCGCCGTCGATCCCAACGACCCGAACACGATCTGGGTGGGGACCGGCGAGAACGTGCAGGGCTGCGAGGGCTACTTCGGGATCGGCCTGCTCCGCAGCACCGACGGCGGAGCGACATGGGAGCCGCGCAACGGGACCGGAGGCCAGACGCTGGAGGACATCTCCTCGTTCGCCAGCATCGTCGTGGATCCGCGCGATTCGAACCACATCGTGACGGGCGGCCGGCATCGCGGCTGCTCCTCCGGGAACTCGTACTACAGCGGCGTCTACACGACGAACGACGCCGGGCTCACCTGGACCAAGCGCCTGTCCGGCGTCAGCGTCTACGAGATCCAGCAGGACCCGCAGGTGCGGGACATCTGGTGGAGCGCGACGAACCAGGGCATCTGGAAGTCGACCGACAACGCGGTGACGTGGACCAAGCAGACCGCCTCGGGACTGCCATCGACCGACACCGGGCGCACCGAGCTGGCGATCGCGCCCTCCGACGGCAACGTCGTCTACGCCCTGTTCGCCAGCGGTCCGAGCGGGGGCGCCGAGTTCTGGCGCACGACCGACGGCGGCGCCAGCTGGACGCAGATGTCGACCGGTTCCGACGCCTGCGACGGGCAGTGCTGGTACAACATGACGATCGCCGTCGACCCGCAGGACCCGAACACCGTCTACCGCGGCACGGTGCACATCTTCAAGTCGACCGACGGCGGGGCGACCTGGACCGATCTGTCGAACCCGTGGGGCTCGTCGCAGAAGGTGCATCAGGACACGCACATGCTCCTGATGGACCCGAACAACCCGGGGACCTTCTGGGTCGGCTGCGACGGGGGTGTGTGGAAGTCGACCGACGGCGGCAACACCTTCCTCAACCGGAACGGCAACATGAACCTGACCCAGTTCTACGCGGTCGGCATGCACCCCACCGACACCGGCATCATCTGCGGCGGCGCCCAGGACAACAGCTCGCTCGCCCGCACGACGAGCGACGTGTGGGACCTCCAGGCGGTGACCGGCGACGGCTTCGTCTGCCACATCGACCCGCAGAACCCGAACTACGCCTACATCGCGTCCTACCCCTCGGGAGGCTACCCGCACGTGAGCCGCTCGGAGACCGGCGTGCTCGGATCGTTCCACGGCATCACCGGTGCGAGCAACGGAATCATCGGCGGAGACCGGATCAACTGGGTGACGCCGTACGTGCTCGATCCCACCTCGCCGAACATCCTGTACCTGGGGACGCACCGCGTCTACAAATCGTACGACCACGGAGACAACTGGACGCCGGTGTCGGATGACCTGACACACGGCTCGGGCAGCCTCGTGTCGCTCGATGTCAACCGCAACTTCCCGCAGGTCGTCGTCGCATCGTCGACCAACGCCACGGTCTTCCGCAGCACCGACGGCGGCGCGACCTGGGAAGATCTCAGCGCGGGATTGCCCGCGCGCTCGATCAACGATGTCGCCTCCGACCCGGTCGACCCGGACCGCATTCTTGCCGCCGTCAGCGGCTTCGGCACCGCGCATCTGTGGGAGTGGCGCGCGGGCGCCGGCTGGACCGCGGTCGGCGCCGGCCTTCCCGACGTGCCGGCCAACACGGTGCTGATGCTGACCGATCAGAAGGTCTACGTCGGCACCGATACCGGCGTGTTCCGCAGCCTGGACGGCGGGGCGACGTTCGAGCCGTTCATGGACGGCCTGCCCCAGGGCCTCGTCATCGACGACCTGAAGTACAACCAGTCGCTCGACACGATCACCGCCGGCACCTACGGCCGCGGCGCGTGGCAGGTCCAGGTGGATCCGCTCGAGCCGATCGTGATGTACGACTCGATCGAGCTGCCGCTCACCGAGATCGACGGCGACGGCGACGGCTCGGTCGAACCGGGAGAAACCTGGGAGGTCCGCCCGCGGCTCCGGAACGTCGGGAGCCAGACCGCCCTGGGGGTGAAGGCCCGCCTGTCGACATCGACGCCCGGGGCGGCGATCGAGGGTGCCGACGTGCAGCCCTACGGGGACATCCCCGGCGGCGGCGTCGGCGCGGCGGCGAACCGCTACCGCTTCGTCGTCGACCCCGATTTTCCGTGCGGCGAAGCGATCGTCTTCGACATCGTGGATATCACCTCGACCAACGCTCCGGGGCGGTACAAGGACCAGCCCGGAGCGTTCACGGTGACGGTTCTCGATCACCGCGAGCCGCCGATCCGCACGACCCACCTCGACGACACGCTCGATCCTTCGCCCGCAGCGAGCTGGAGCCACGAGGCGGTCGATCCCGGCCTGTTCCTGTGCAACCTCCCGTATCTCGACGAGTGGCACCTCGACTCCAAGGACGCGGAGCACGGGCAGAGCTGGCTCGCGGGCAGCGGCCCGGGCGGAGCCTACGGCAAGGCGAACTACGCCTGGCTCTACCTCCAGGGTCGCGATTCGACCGGCGGACCGGGTATCGACCTCCCCGCCGACGCCCGGGCGGCGACGCTGACGCTCGTTCACCGGTATCAGACCGACTTCGGCAACGACGGCGGTCAGGTGGTGATCGACGGCGCTGCTGACGGACAGGACGTCTACGAACCGCTGATCCCGGACGGCGGTTACGACGCGACGATCGCGAGCGGCAGGTGCAACGGTCTCGAGGACAAGGAGGCGTTCACCGGAGACTCGGGCGGATGGGTGACGACGACCTTCGACCTTTCCGCCTACATCGGCCGCCGGATCTGGCTCGCCTTCGTCTTCGGCTCGGACAGCTCCGCCGACAGTCTCGAAGGCTGGTGGATCGACGAGGTCAAGGTCGAGTCGGAAAAGGACGGCCCGCCGGTGTGCGGCGTCACCGGTTGGCCGGGCGAGGTACCGCCGACGGCGCGGTTCGAGCGGCTGGCGAGCGGCGACGTCCAGGCGTCGTGGGACCCTTCGTGCAACGATGCCGCCGTCCCCGGCCAGACCTACGCCATCGAGGGCGGCGACCTCGACGCGCTCGCCGCCGGCGGTACGTTCAGCCACGCGGCGATCGGAGGCCGCTGCGACCGCCTCTCCCCCGACACCTTCACGCCGGCCGCGGGTAACCGCTACTGGCTGATCGTCGCCTCGACGGGCGTCCGCGAGGGCGCCCCCGGCTTCGGCCGGCCGCACACCGACGCGACCTGCGGGCCCCCGCGGGAGGCCGCCTGCCCGTAGGGGGCTCCCGCCCGCGGCCGGGCGCCTCTCCACGCGCGCGGGTTCGCCCCGGCGGCGCCCCCCGGGCGCGAGCAGGACGCGCGCTCCGAGGGGCAGGCCCGGACCCGGCCCGCCGCCGCTTCCCGCTCGACCGGAGCCGGGGAGGGCGGTGCTCCGCCCGCGCTCCCTAGGCGGTGAGGTCGTCGGCGCCGCGCGACGGTTGCGCGAGCTCCGGATACCTGTCGGAGCGGGACATCAGATGCGCGTAGCGGCCCAGCTTGCGCTCGTAGAGGGCGTGGTAGTAGGCGGGAAGTTCGGTCGTGCGGCCCTCGTGGAAAGCGAGGAATGCGGGATCGTCGCGCAGGAGGCGGAGGATCCGCCGGTACTCCCTCATGTAGGTGCGCATCCCGAGCGTTCTCAGCAGGAAGTAGGCGCGAAGCGCGGCGGGAACGCGCAAGGCGAGCCGGCGGGCGAGCATCGCCGGCGACGTCATCTCCTCGAAGATCTCGATGAGCTTTTCGTAGAACTCGATCGGATGATAGTGCGCCAGCGTCGTCACCAGGTGAGGGTTGTAGTAGAAGGAGAGGGGCATCGTCCTCAGGATCCGGCCCTGGGCGAGGTAGCTCTCGTACAGCGGCGTTCCGCCGAAGGGCATCGGGATGTTGACCGTCGGCCATACGAAGGGGGTGCGCCGCATGAACTCCTTCGTCAGCTCCACCGGCTCGTCACCGGCGTCGAGGTCGGTTCCGAACAGGAAATTGGCCTGGAGTCCCGGCACGTGTTCGAACAGGCGCTCGAAGTGCCCGACGACGCCGTTCAGCTTCTCCCTCCCGGTGCGGCGCCCCACGCCCGCCTTGCCCGAGTCGTCGCCCCAGGACTCCACCCCAGGGGCCACGTAGACGCAGCCCGTGTCCCGCAGCCGGCGTATCCGGTCGCCTCTGAGCAGCGACAGGGAGCACTCCATCACGTACGGATTGCGCGGGCCGGCCGGCAGCGATTCGATGACCGCCAAGGTCCGATCGAATTGGACACCGAAGTTGGCGTCGTGGAAGGCGACGATGGTGCCGGGGAACCGCTCTGCGAGAAAAGCGAGATCTTCCCTCAGGCGCTCGGGCGGGAGCAGCCGGTACGGGTTGTCCCAGTCGACGCAGAACTCGCACGAGTAGGGGCAGCCCAGGCTGGTCAGCAGGCCGATCAGCGTGAATCGCCGCGACCGGCCGCGGTAGAAGTAGGACCTCTCGATCTCCGGCAGTCGCTCGGCGACCGGAGGGATCTCCTGCAGCTTCCGTCCGCTCGTGACGAGCGAGCCGGGCGGAACGTGGCCGCTCACGATCTGCTCCACCAGGAGCCGGTCGCAGTCCCTGACGACGATGTCGAAAAACCGCAGGGCATCGAGCGGGAACGAGCGCGCGTGCGGGCCGCCCAGGACGGTGAGGGCTCCGCGGCGTTTGTAGAGCTTCGCGAGGGCATAGGCGAGCGCGCTCGCCTGCGTGTAGGCGGACACGAAGAGGATGTCCGGACTCTCCGGCATCAGCGACGCCGGATCCTTCTGGCCCCAGAAGGTCGCGTAGTGCACCTCGTGGCCCAGCCGCCGGCACCAGACGGAGACCGCTTGCGGCATGACGCTCGCGTACTGCTTGCGCATCACCGCCCCGTACGCGAAGGCCAGGGGTGAGCGCGCGCGCTCCTCGGCCAGGAGGTCGAGGACCCCGATCACCAGTCTCCGTGCCGCCATGCCGCACCCCCGGGCGGCAGAACCCCACGCCGCTCGCCGCTCCCCGGCCCGACCCGGGGTGGACGCTTGCCGGACATGTACGGGGATCGCCTCCGGGCGGCAACGAATCGTCCCGGAGGGCGAGGTGGTGGAGGCGGCGGGAATCGAACCCGCGTCCGAGGAGGGTCGGCGACAGGCTTCTACACGCTTAGCCGCTTCTTCCAGATCTCGCTCCCCGGGAACCGAAGGGCAGGTGCCCGGGTCGCCAGCCCGTCGATCTCGCCGCGCACCGCCGGGCCAGCGATGCGACGGCCAGCCCGTGAGCTATGACACCCGGGACCGCCCCCACGGGCAGGGGCGGGCGGGCGCGCCGCCTCGATCAGGCAGCGAGAGCGAAGTCGTTGTTGGCGCTTGTTCAAGCGGCCCGGTGATTAACGAGGTTCCGGGCAGCCTCGGCGTGCCACCTGTGCTTTCCGCTCCCCGTCGAGTCCTTTCGCCCCCTTTTCGATGCCGCCGCGCCGCGCCGTCATGGGACGTCCGGGGCGCCGGCGGCTTGGACCGATCCATTCTCCGGCTCCGCCCGCGCGGGGGCAACCCGGCACCGCTCAGCGGCGCACGAAGCGCAGGAAGAGGCGGTAGTTCCCCTCCGCGAGGTCGTCGGGGAGCCGGTGCGCTTCGGGGACCAGCACCACCAGGACCCGGGCGCCGGGCGGGTCGGTCTCCTGGGCGGCGCGCCGCCGCTCCGGACCATCGCCCGGGCCCCTCCGGCGGCGGCGGGGCTCACGGACGTGGAGGATGCGCGCCTCGATCTGCCCTTCCGTCCGGCCTCGCCGCTCGGCGGCGCTTCCAGGGGGCGGGATCCGTCCGATGACGAAGTCCATGGGTCCCTCCTGCTCCCCTGATCGGCCGCCCGGCACGAATCTTGAATCCGGGACCCCTCCGGGGGCGCTCTCCACCCGGGACGGGGCCCGCTCAAGTTCGCCGATCGGCGGCCGAGACGGTCTGGGGACGGCCCCGCGGCGGGCCCGAGGACCGAGCCGGAATGGACCTTTCCACCATCATCGGGTTGGTGCTGGGGACAGTTCTCGTCCTCGCGTCCATCTTCGTCGGCGAGAATCCGGTCATCTTCCTCAACCTGCCGTCGGCCCTCGTGGTCGTGGGGGGCACGCTCGGCGCGACCTTCATCAAGAATCCGCTCAACCGCGTCTTCGGCACCGTCAGCGTGGTGAAGAACGCCTTCTTCGGCAAGATGACCCCGATCGGCGAACTCATCGCCACGATCGTGGAGCTGTCGCGGAAGGCGCGGCGAGAGAGCCTTCTCTCCCTGGAGAAGGTCAAGATCGACGATCCCTTCCTCGCCAAAGCGATCCGCCTCGCGGTGGACGGCATGGAACCCGCCGCGATCCGGACCGTCCTCGAGACCGAGATCAACTTCCTCGCCCAGCGGCACAAGATCGGCCAGGACCTCCTGGAGGGGATGGCGACCTCGGCACCCGCGTTCGGGATGATCGGGACGCTGATCGGGCTCGTGCAGATGCTCTCCTCGATGGAGGATCCGAGCACCATCGGTCCGTCGATGGCCGTCGCGATCCTGACGACACTGTACGGAGCGATCATCGCGAACCTGTTCGCAGCCCCGCTGGCGGAGAAGCTCAAGAACCGCAGCCGGGACGAGGTCAACTGCCGGCTCCTGGTCCTGCAGGGAGTGCTGTCGATCGTGGAGGGGGACCATCCCGCCTCGGTCGAACAGAAGCTGTCGGCCTACCTCGAGCCCAAGCAGCGCAAGGCGCTCGAGAAGAAGGCCGCCTGATACGGCCATGCAACCGCCCGCAGACGAACCGAAGAAGGGCGCTCCCGAGTGGGTCGTCACCTTCGGCGACATGATGTCGCTCCTCCTGTGCTTCTTCGTGCTGCTGCTGAGCTTCAGCACGATGGAGACGGAGCGCTTCAAGGTGATCGCCGGATACCTCAGGGAGGCGTTCGGCGTCCAGACGATGCGCCACTACACGGAGATCCCCTCCGGCGACACCGTGATCGCCGTCGAGTTCAATCCGCCCACGTACACCGCCGAGGCGATCTTCGAGGAGGTGGTCCAGAAGCTCCGCACGTTCGGCTACGAGGGTCTCGTCGAGGCCGAGAGGACCGACGAGGGCGTCCGTGTGCGGGTGGACGGCGAGCTCCTCTTCCCGCCGGCGAGCACCGCGATCGACGAGGAGTCGATGGAGTTCCTCTCCGCGGTCGCCGCGACGATCAAGGAGTCGGGGGCGAAGGTGATCGTCGAGGGCCACACGGACAACCTGCCGATCCGCTCGGAGCGCTTTCCGAGCAACTGGGAGCTGTCGGCGGGGCGAGCGGCGGCCGTGGTCCGCTTCTTCGAGTCCCAAGGGGTCCCGCCGGCCAGGATGCAGGCCGTGGGTTACGGGCCGACGCGGCCCGTCGCCGACAACGCCACACCCGAGGGCCGCCGCAAGAACCGCCGCGTGGAGATCGTGATCCAGACGTCGCAGTCGGACGGCAAGGGCCGGCGATGAGCGCCCGCGCCGGGGAGACGAGCCATGGCTGACGAAGAGAAGGAAACCAAGCAGGAGCAGCCGAAGAAGAAGTCGGGCAAGGGGCTGATGATCGTCGTGATGGTGGTGTTGGCCGTCGTCTCGGCCGGCGCCGGGGTCGGGGTCTCGCTCCTGCTCGGGGGCGGGCGCCAGGCGCAGGCCGCGCCGTCCGCCGAGGCGGCGTCCGCGCCGGCCGAGCCGCCGCCGGCCCAGGAGGTGATCATCCCCTTCGACACCTTCGTGGTGAACCTCGCGGACCCCGGCGGCAACCGCTTCGTCAAGGCCACCATCCGCGCCGTCGTCAGCGACCCGACGTGCGAGGAGCGCTACAACCAGGATCCGCTGCTCAAGGCGCGCGTGCGCGATCGAGTGCTCTCCGTCCTCTCCTCGAAGCGGTTCGAGGACGTCAGCACCTCCATCGGGAAGGAGGCGCTGAGGCGGGAGATCGCGCGGGAGCTCAATCAGCTCCTGCCGAACTCGCCGGTGCGCGAGATCCTGTTCGTCGAGTTCATCGTCCAGTAGGCGGGCGGGCCGGCGCGCCGGCCGGGGAGGATCACAGCCGCATCAGCTCGGCGCGCACCCGGCGGACCTCCTCCCGGATTGCCGGGAGGGCCGCCTCGAGGGCCTCGCGGTCGAGCCCCAGCGCCTCCGCCGCCCGCCACGGATCCCCCTCGCTGCGCTGGTCCACCAGGCTGTCTCCGAGAACGACCATCGCCAAGAGGGAACCGTGGTCCTGGCCGAGCGCCTCGGGGTCGTGGTGCCGGCCGGCCGCCAGCACCAGACGCTTCGGCAGGCGCCACTGGGCCAGCAGAGCCGCGCCGACCTCCTGGTGATCGGTCCCGAACGTGTCGCGCTCGCGCACGCAGTCCGGAAGAACCTCGTTGCTGATCATCGGCGCGTACGCCACCGGCTCCAGCGCCAGCATCGCGAGCCGCCCGCAGTCGTGCAGCAGTCCCGCGACGAACGCCTCCTCCCCCCACGTCATCCGGAACCGCTCGCAGGTGAGCCGCGCGCCGAGGGCGGTGGCCACGGCGTGGTCCCAGAGGATGTCGCGCGCCTCGGCGGCGAGCGCCGGGATCGCGTTCTTGAGACCCGCCGCCACGGTAGCGAGGGCCAGGGAACGCAGCCGCAGAAAACCGATGAGCATGATGGCGTGCGAGATCGTCGTGATCTGCTGGGGCCAGTTGAACATCGCCGAATTCACCAGCCTCAGCAGGGAGGCCACCAGCGCGGGATCGGTTTCGATGACCTTCTGGAGATCCGCAGGCGTGGTTTCCGGTGCGTCGAGCATGCGGAGGAGGCGCGCCACCGCCTGAGGCATCGGCGGGAGTTGATCCAGCCTCTCGGTGAACGCCGCCGCCCCCTCGAGGACGGAAGAGTTGCCGCTCATCGCTCCTCCTCCCGCTCGCGGCCGAGAGAGCGGAACACGCCGGCCAGCTCCTCCACGGACCTCGCGCCCGCGTGGGAAGCCTGCCGGTTGGCCTCCGCGACGGCCCGGTGAAGCTCGTCCCGAACCACGGGAACCGTCGGCGGCGCCTCGATGCCGATCCTCACCTGCTGGCCGTGGATTCCGATGACCTTGACCTTGATGCGCTCCCCGATGAGGATCGACTGCCCTTGTTTCCGGCTGAGGACGAGCATGTTCGGGACCTCCCTGTCCCGCCGGCTTCGGCGCCGGCACCGGCGATCGGGTGATGGAGCGGCCACGAGGGATCCGTCAGAATCACCTGAGCGCCGAGCATTTTCTCCGGGTTGATGAGAAGCGGGGCCCGCAGGTTGGCGGTGGCCCGGCCCCCCTCGCGCAGCGTCACGACGACGAGATCGATGCGGGGCGCCCCCGGCGCGAGACCGATCCGCTCCAGGTCGCCCGCCGAAACGTTCGGCGCGTAGTCCGGTCGGATCACCCGGGGATCGACGACGAGGAGGGCCAGGGGCGGCCTGTCGACCGACCGGAGCCAGAGGAACGGGAGCGCTTCGGGGTGTTCCACGAGCTGCCACGCGTGGGCGCCCTCGAGGCCGGGGAGAGCGTCGGGGAATCGGATCACCGACTCCGCCCCGTCACCCGCGACCCGCCCGCCGTCCGCCCTGGCCCGTGCCTTCATGGCTCACCCGATGTAGTCGAAGAGGGTCGGGGCCGACGCGATCCGCGCACCGGCCTCCAGGGAGGCCTGATACTGGGTCTCCAGTCGCTGGACCTCGGACAGCACCTCGGCGAGGTCCGCGTCCGCCAGCTCCGAGCGCCGGCGTTGCAGATCGAGGATGCGGTCGCCGATCCGAACGTCGGCGTCCTCGAGCCGCGAGCGCCGGGCCCCGAGTTCGGCGAGCCTCTCCCCGTTGTCGGCGATCGCCTCCCGGAGCGGCTCCACGAGGGCGTGGACGTCGTCCGCCGTGCCCGATTCGAGCGCCTGCTGCAACCGCTCGAGCAGATCGATCGGCCCCCCGACCCCGCTCTCCCCGAAGACCTCCGGAGCGGTGAGATTGATGGCGAGCCGCCGATCGTCGAGGGGGATCTCGATGGACGACGCATTCCCCTGGTAGGCGCCGGCCGCGTCATACGGCGGCGTGTCGGTCCGCGTGCCGGAGAAGATGTACCGGCCTCCGAGCCGGCTCTCCGCCAGGCTCGCCAAGCGGTCGCGCAGAGCGGCGACCTGCCGGGCGAGGGCGCGCCGCCCTTCGTCGCCCGCCGTGTCCGACGCCCCCTGGACGGCGTACTGGAGCGCTGCGTTGAGCACGTCCCCCACCTCGCCGACCGCCCGCTCGGTCGCCTCCAGCCAGGGACGCGCCGCTCCGATCGTCCGCCGCCGCGTGGCGAGCTTCCCGATCTCCTCGGTGAGCCGGAGGATCTCCCTGGCGGCCTGCGGGTCGTCGGAGCCGACGCTCACCCGGCGGCCGCTCGCCATCTGCGCGAGCGCCCGCTCGAGGTTGCGGCGCGTCCGCTCGAGGCCGTCGAGAAACGTCCGGTGGCTGAAGGACTCGCTCACCCGCATCGGCTCACCTCAGGATCTGCAGCGCGACCTCGGTCACGTCGTTGACGACTTTCATGAAGCGCGCGGCCGCCTGGAACGACTGCTCCCAGCGGGCGAGATTGGCCGCTTCCTCGTCGAGACTCACGCCGGAGACCTCCTGCCTCCGGCTCTCGAACGAGGAGACGATCGAGGCGCTCGCCTGCCGGGAGAGGTCCGCCGTGGCCGCGTCCCGGCCGATCTCCCCGACGAGCGCCGAGGCGGCCTCGAGCAGCGTCTGTCCGCCGAGTCCCGCCGGCGTGCTCTCGCGCAGGCCGGCCAGCGCCAGCGCGTTCTCGTTGTTGCCCGGCTCGCCGGCCGCCGACGCGGCAGCCACGCGGCGCGGATCGTCCGCCACCGACGTGTTGACCTCGATCGCCGCCGCCGGCCTCGCTCCCGGAGGGTCGGGGAGGAAGAGCGCCAGGCCCGGCTGGCCGTCGAGATCGAAACCGGCCCGGTGTGCGGCGTTGAACTCCTCGATGACGGCCGTCGCGAAGGCGTCGAGCCGGTCGCGGTAGGCGACGAGCGTCTCGTCGCGCGCGGCGAGGAGGCCCCCGAGCTTCCCCAGGCGCAGGACGCCGGTCAGGTCGACTCGCTCGCCGCCCCGGGAAACGTACACGCGCTGCATCCCCTCCCCGTCGGGAGAGAGCCGGAGCGGCATGTCGGTCGTACCCGTGACCAGCGCGTCACCGGTGGCCTGGAGGAAGACGTTGGCGCGGCCGCGCTCGTCGTAGACGACCTGAACGCCGGCGAGGTGCGACAGCTCGTCGAGCAGCCGGTCGCGCTCGTCGCGCAGGTCGCTCGCCTCCGGGCCGCCCGCTTCGATCACCGGCTGCTGCGCGTTGATCTGGGCGAGCCGGCGCGTGATCTCGTTGATGCGGTCCACCGCATCGGCCACCCGCGAATCGGCCGCGCGTCTCGCCTCGGCGAGTCGCGCGTCGAAGCGGCGGATCGCGGCGGCGAGGTTCTCCGCGGCCGCGATCGCGTCGCGCCGCAGGGCGGGGTCGTCCGGCTGGACGGCCAGCGCCTCGAACGCGTCGAACAGGTCCCCCAGGGGGCCTGTCAGGGCCGATCCGTCCACGGCGGTGAGAGCGGGCTCGAGGGCGGTGAGCACCTCGGTGCGCGCCGCGTCGCCGCCGAGCCGGCTCATCTCGCGCCTGGTGGCGAAGTCGAGGAACGGGTCGCGGTCGCGGCGGACCGCCGCCACACCGACGCCGAGGCCCGGGACGTTGTACGCCGCCGCCGAGGGCTCGAGCGGTGCAAGCTCCACCCTCCGGCGCGAAAAGCCCGGCGTGTTCGCATTGGCCACGTTGTAGCCCGCGGTGTCCATCCCCCGGCGGAACGCCCTCAGGGCGGTGACGCCGAGCCACAGGTGGGAGAACGCGCTCACCGCTCAGCCCTCCTTCGACAGCGCCAGGCCCGCGCCCCGCAGCCCGGCCGCGCGTCCGTCGGGAAGGTAGCTCGCCCCGAACAGGGCCGAGACGGCCGCCTGCCGGACGGCCACCGTGTCGCCCAGGCGTGCGAACACGGCGCCCGAGAGCGCCGCCTGCTCCAGAAGGCGCCGGAGCGCCGCCACCGCCCGCTCCCGTGCGGCGGCCGCCTCCTCGTCGGCCGGCACCCCCTGCGGTCCGGATTCCTCCTCGAGCCGACGCCGCTCCGCGTCGAGCAGGGTGAAACGGGTGCCGAGGGTGTGCGCCTGCGCGGCGAGCTGCTCGAGCAGATCGCGGTCGGCGGCGAGCAGGGCTTCCCGTTGCTCGCGGGCGAGCGCCGCCAGCCGGTCGAACAGCTCCGCCTCCGCGTTCAGGATCGAAGCGAGGCCCGCCGAAACGGCGGCCTCAGGCGTCGCCGCGGCCATCGTCGGCGGGAACGGCGAGACGGTCCGCCTCCCGGAGCAGTTCGTCGGCGATCCGCGTGCCGTCGATCCGGTACCGGCCGGAGGCGATCTCGTCCCGGAGGCGGTCCACCAGCTCCTGCCTGATGTCGGGTGTCTCCATGAGCGCCGCGCGGAGGCGCTGGAGCTCGCGGGCCCGCTCGGAGAGCTGCACGCTGTCGGCCCCGCCGCTTTCCGCCGGGCCCTCGCTCGATCCGGGCCCGGCCCGCCCGGCGGTGCGCCCGCCCTCGAGCCGGTCCAGGAGGTCCCGCAGCCGGTGGAGCGGGTCGGATCCGGGGATCTTCATCGTTCGTTCTCCGGGGCCGCGCGCTCCGATCCCGCCGCGGCCCAGTCGGTTCCGTAGATCTCTTCGGCCGGAAGGGGTGCGACTTGACCCCTTCTGCTGGAAATATGTGAACCGGTCCGGACAATGTCACGTTCCTGCGGGGGGCCGAGGAGCTCTTCGGCCACGCGCGGAGCGAGCCCCAGCGGCTCCGCCTCCGCCAGGGCCTCGGTGAGAAGGATCTCGAAGGTCGTCTGCCGCGCCCCGGCCCCGGCGGAGCGGCCGAAAAGCCCCTCCTCCAACTGCGCCCGCTCCATGGCGGCCAGCATCTGGCGGAGGAGCACCGCCTCCAGCCCGCGCGCCGCCCGCCGGACCGCCTCCCTGTCCTCCCGGGGACCCGACGCCGGGACGATCGCCGCCGGCCCGCCCATCAGATCACCACCAGCTCGGCGTGGAGCGCTCCCGCGGCGCGGATCGCCTCGAAGATGGCGATCATGTCTCGCGGGGTCACGCCGATCTTCTTGAGCGCCTCGACCAGCTCCTCGACCCGCGTCCCCTCGCCGAGGCTCAGGGTCCGTCCCTGCTCCTCTTCGGTCACCACCTCGCCCTCGGGAACCACGACCGTCTCTCCCTTCGGGGAGAGCGGAGCCGGCTGGCTGACCGCGTAACGGTCGACCACGCTGATCGTCAGGTTTCCGTGCGTCACGGAGACGCGGGAGAGCCGCACATCGCCGCCGAGGACCACCGTTCCGGTCCGCTCGTTGAGGACCACCCGCGCCGGCGCCTCCGGATGGACGGGGACGCCGAGCGCCCGGGCCAGGAACTGGACCGGCCGGTCGGCGTAGCCGGCGGGAACGGAGAGCCGCACGGTGCCGGCGTCCACCGCGTGCGCCAGCGGCGCGCCGAATTCCCGCTGCAACGCCTCTTCGATCCGCTGTGCGGTGCGGAAGTCGGGCTGGCGGAGCTGGAGGTCGAAGCTGTCTCGGCCCTCGAGCGGAGCCCCGGCGGCCCGTTCCACCAGGGCGCCGCCGGGAATCGTGCCGGTGGTCGTGTGATTCTTGGTGACCGAGGCGCCGGCCCCCTGGGCGGCGAACCCGCCGCCGAGGCTGACCGGGCCCTGGGCGAGGGCGTAGATCCGGCCGTCGGGGCCGCGCAGCGGCGTCCTCAGCAGCGTTCCCCCGGTGAGCGACTTCGCGTCGCCGATCGACGCGACGTTGACGTCGATGCGCGTTCCCGGCCGGGCGAAGGCAGGCAGCTCTGCCGTCACCATCACGGCGGCCGCATTCCTCACCCGGATGGCGGAGGGGGGCACGACCACGCCCATCCGCTTGAGGGCGTTGGCGAGGCTCTGGATGGTGAACTTGGCCTGGGTGCCGTCGCCCGTACCGGCCAGCCCGACGACGAGGCCGTAGCCGACGAGCTGATTGTCGCGGACGCCACGGATGTCCACGACGTCCCGCAGAGCGACGCCGCCATCGTCGGCCGGCGTTTCCGCCGGGACCGCCCCCGCCGACAGCGCTGCCGCCAGAAGAGCGGCGGCCACCAACCGATCGCGACGCATCCCACGATCCTCCACGGCTCAGAACGGCCAGATCTTCGCCATCAACCGGTGGAACCATCCCTGCCGGGCCACGTCGGCCACGTCCCCGCTCCCGCCGTAGCGGATCGTCAGATCGGCGATCTGCGACGAAAGGATGGAGTTGTCGGGGCCGATGTCCTCGGGACGCACGATTCCGGCGAGCGTCAGCGTCTCCGTCTCGTGGTTCACCGTGATCTGCTTGGACCCGGCGACCACCATCCTCCCGTCCGAACCGACCGCCACCACGCGCACGGCGATCCTCGCCGAGAGGTGCCCCTGGCGGGTCGTCTCCCCCTGCCCCTCGAAGCTCTTGGTCGTCGAGGCATCGAGCGCGACCGCCGGATCGAAATCGGGTCCGAGTCCTCCCTTGGCCTTGTTCTCCCAGCCGAAGATCACCGGGGCCTCGAGCTTGAGGGAAGAGGACTTGTCGAGCTTGTTGTCGGCGGTCGTCGATCCGAGCGACGATTCGGTCACCGTCACGAACAGGACGTCGCCCGGATGCCGTGCGCGGAAATCGGCCACCAGATCGGCCGCGCCGCTCTCGTTGAACAGCGATCCCTCGGAGAGGTACTCGGGGGGCGGTGCGATGTTGAGCGGCGGCAGCCGGCCGTAGTCGACTCCCGGCTGGGGACCGGGCGTCGTCGCGCATCCCGCCGCGAGCATCCCCAGGACGAAGAGTGCCACCTGGAAGCGCGCCTTGTCTGCCATCACCGTCTCACTCCACGGCCGGCGCGGCGTCGGAGCCGATCACCTCGACCCGCCCCGGCGCCACCACTCGCGCCTTGACGACCCCTCGGCCGCCGGGTCCGGCGACCGGTACCACGGCGCCGACGCCTCCCCCGGCCCGGGCCACCGTTTCGAGGGTGAGAGTGACGCCGCCGCTGCGGTACACGGCGACGACGCTCTGACCCGCTTCGACCGCCTGCGCGCCGCCCAGCACGCCGGCGGGGACCGGCTCGCCGGCGCGCAGCCCGCGGCGGGCGATCCGTCCCACCGCCTCGGCCGGGGAGGCGAGCCATGGCCCGCCCGGACGCAGCGGCCGCGTCTCCACGGCCACGTCCCTCGCCGTCAGCACGGCGCCGCGCGGCACGTCCCGCCTCGCGACGACCTGAGGGCCTTCCGCGGCGATCCGGGCCAGGACGCCCGTCCGCACCGGCTTCCCGCGGGCGGGCCGCACCTCGACCGGAAGGCGGAGCTTCCCCGTCACCGGGGCACGACGCGGCCGGAGAAGTTCGACCTCGTAGTCGCCGGGCGGCACGAGAAGCGTGCGCGGCACGGCGACCTCCTCCACTCGCACGGTGAGGCCGGGAAAGAACTCGGGAAGAGCCCTCTCGATGGCGCGGCGCACGCGCTCGGTGTCGACCGGCTGGCCGAGGCCGGTCACCTGGACGACTCGCGCCCCGTCGAAGCGCACGCGCCCGGAGGGCACGCCGGACCGCTCCAGCGCCGAGCGCACCGCGAGCCGGGAGAGGCCGCGGCGGCGCCCCGCCGCCGGCGCCGGGCCGAGCGCGACGGCCGCCGCCCGCTCCGCCAGCGGACCGGAGAGATCGGCGACGTCGCTCAGCCGCAGGGAGGACTCCGCCGGCGCGCTGACCGCCGGGCGAAGCCTCACGACCAGCGCCGCGGTTTCGGGCGCGGCGCCGGAGGCGGCGGCGAGGAGCGCGAGTGCGGCGAGCGTCACCTCGGGCCTCCCGTCACCGGACGAGCTGAGCCAGCGAACGGAGCATCTCGTCCGACGCCCGCACCGATCGCGAGTTCAGCTCATAGGCACGCTGGGCCGAGATCATGTCGACGAGTTCGGTCACGATGCTCACGTTGGAGGTTTCGAGGAATCCCTGTCCGATCTCACCGAGCCCGTCCTGGCCGGGCGTCCCGATGATCTCGTCACCGCTGGCCACGGTGGCGACGAACATGTTCCCTCCGATGGCCTGCAGGCCGGCCGGATTGATGAAGCTCGCCAACTCGATGTTGCCGATCTGGCTCACCGTCTCGTCCGACAGGCGGACGGAGACGGTGCCGTCGCGCCCGACCGTCAGACCCTTCGCGTCCTGGGGAATCGTCAGCGGCGGATCGAGCGCGTAGCCGAGGGCGTTGACCAGGTTGCCGTTCTCGTCGGTCGTGAACGCCCCGTCACGGGTGTACACCGCGGTACCGTCGGGCCGGGTCAGCCGGAAGAAGCCGTCCCCCTCGATGACCAGGTCGAACGGATTGTCGGTCGGCCGGAAATCCCCCTGGAGGAACAGGCGCTTGACCGCGGCCGTGCGGGCGCCGAGTCCGATCTGGATACCGGCCGGCAGATTCGTCGAGGCGCTCGAGGCGGTGCCGGGCGCATTGATCGTCTGGTAGAGAAGATCCTGGAACTCGGCGCGCGTCTTCTTGAACGCGGTGGTGTTGACGTTCGCCAGGTTGTGGGCGATGACGTCCATGTTGGTCTGCTGGACCGCCATCCCCGTCGCCGCCGTCCACAGTGACCGTTCCATCGCTTCGACCTCCGGTCATCGGGGCCGCTCGGCCCCGGGTCATCCTCAACGCGGGTTACCGATCTCGAGCGCGCGGCGCGCCAGCTCGTTCGCCGTCAGGTGAACCATGCGCTGCTGCATTTCGAACATGCGCTGGGCCTCGATCATGCGGACCAGCTCCTCGGTCGCATTGACACCGGATTCCTCCAGATGCCCCTGGAGGAGATGCGTCTCGCCGGCCGCGAGAACCGGCGGGGTGCCGGCGGGCCGCCAGAGCGAACCGCCCTCGCGCTCGAGCTCCCGCCCCTCCGCGTCGGCCAGGCCGATGCGCGCGATCACGTTATCGCCCGCCCGCACGGTGCCGTCGGTGGCGATCTCCACGCGCCCCGCCGGCAGGCGGATCGGGCGGCCGCGGTCGTCGAGCACCGGATCGCCCGCCGCGGTCACCAGGCGCCCTTCCGCATCCCGCTGGAACGAACCGTCGCGCGTCAAGCGGAGACCGCGCGGGGTCGCGACGCGGAACCAGCCCTTTCCCTGGATCGCGAGATCGAGCGGCGCCCCGGTCGGCCGGATCGGGCCCGGGAGATCGGGCCGGTAGCTTCCGGCGAGCGCCACGCCGCGCGGAACCGGCCCTGCCGGGCCCGCGGCGCGCGGCGCGGATCCCGGCGGCAGGTAGCTGGAGAAGACCGGTCTGTCCGGCCGGTAGCCGCGCGTGCGGACGTTCGCGAGGTTGTTGGTGACCAGCTCGAGGGCCCGCTCGCCGGCGATCAACCCCGATGCGGCCGTGTAGAGCTGCGGGAACATCCTCTTCTCCTCCCCTTCCGCGATTAGCAAGCTCCGTTCCGCGCGGAGGCCCGCCCCGCGCGCGCTTCGCAGGCCTCGCGGGGGACGATCCTTCCTACCCACCCGGCAGATCTTTCCCGGCCGCGCGCACGCGGAGCACCACCTCCGGGCAGAGGCGCACGACCTCGACGACGAGGGCCTGTCCGGCGCGGACCGGCCGCAACGCTCTCGCCGTCACCGTCCCGCCGCCGAGTTGCAGCCGGACTCGTCCGTCCGGCAGCAGCCGCAACGCCCGGGCCCGGTACAGGCCGCCCACCCTGAGGGCCGGGAGCGCGCCGGTCACCGGCGGTCACCCCTCCGCTCCCTGCGCGAAGCGTGCCAACCGCTCCTTGAGGCCCGCTTCGGCGACGAGTTCCTCTCCCCGCTCCGCCTGGGCGACGAGGCCGGCCAGGTGCGGCGGCGGACCGGTCTCGCGCGAACGCGGCTTGGCCCCCGCGCGCGGGGTGGCCGCGGGGACGCCCCGGGGCTCCCGCCGGAGGAGCAGAACGACCAGAGCGAGAACGGCGAGGTTGAACAGGACCTGCAGTCCGAGAATCAGGAGCAACGGAAGGCTTGGCATCACTCGTCTCCTCCCAGCAGCGACGCGACGCGGAAAGCGAAGCGGCCGTCGACGACCACCAGATCGCCCTTCGCGTACGGCCGGCCCTGCACGACGAGAGTCACGGCGTCGTCGTCCTCCTGGCCGATCGGCAGGGCGTCGCCGACGCGCAGCTCGAGGACCTTCCCCAGCGGCCAGGTGAGGCTCCCGAACCGGATTTCGACCGGTAGCTCGAGTTTCTCGAGAATCGCGGCGCCGCCGGCGGAGTCCGCCCCGGCGGGCGCGGACTCGGCATCCGGAGCGGCGGCGTCTTCCCGGGGCGGCTGCGGCGGAGCGGCACCGGCCGTCCCGGGGCCTTCGTCCCGGGGCGGCTCGGCCGTCGCGGCGCCGGCACCGGAACCCTTGTCCTGCTTCGTCTCGCTCACGTCGATCTCCTTCCAGGCGCTCCGCGGATCAGCCGTCGTCCGATCCGGCGGCCGGAGCGCGAACGAATTCCCTGATCTCGAACCACCGTTGGCGGCCGTCGCTGCGCATTTGCCCGCGGGCCAGAAGCTCGCCGTTCAGGCGCACGGCCAGCGGATCCTCCTCGCGCACGTCCAGCTGGACGATCTGACCGGGCCGTAGCCTCTTCACGTCGCCCATGCGGAGCGTCGCCCCGTGCACCACCGGCGCGACCCGGACCGGAACGCCGTCCAGCGCCCGCTCGAGTTCGGGCGGCGTCGGGCCGCCTCGCTCGTCGGGTTCCTCGGCGAGGAGGCGGTTGGCGAGGACGGGCGTCATCAGAAGGCGGCACACCGCATCCCCGATCGGCGTGGCGAGCCGGAACATCGCGGTGGCGAGGGTGCCGCCGCGCGCCGCGAGCTTGCCGAACACGGGAGCCGTCTCGAGCGGGCCCGGCCGGACCGGGGCGAGCACGGTGTGCTGGTCGAGGTGGCGGGCGACGCGCGCCATCGCTTCGCCGAGGAGCCTCGTCTCGACGATCGACAGCGAGGGAACCTGCCGGTCGGCCACGGCTCCGCTCCCTCCGAGCAGGCGGTCCACGACGGCGAGGCCCAGCTCCGTCTGGAACGAGAGCCCGCCGACGGCCTCGCCGTGCTCGTCGAGCAGCAGGCCCACCGGCTCGGTGGCGGAGAGCGTCGCCAGGACGGTCGCCGCCGGCTGCTGGACCAGCCCGGTGAAGGTGCCCCGAACCGGGCGGTCGGCGGCCATCAGCGAGGTCACGACGTCACCGAGGTGCCGGGCGAGCCGGTCGCAGGAGGCCAGCACCATCGCCAGCCTCTCCCCGGCGAGGATCATCGGGGCGCGCAGGTCGTACGGCACCTCGCGCCCGGGCGTTTCCTTCCCCTCGCCCGCGTCGAAGGATGCGAGCAGGGCGTCGACCTCCTCCTGGGTCAGCAGGCGGCTCACGGCCGGCTCCTCCGGCGCCCACGCGGCGAGGCGTTTCTCATCTCACCTCCTCCGGAACCTTCACGCGTTCGGCGATCCGCGCCCTGAGACGCGCGACGGCGCGGGTGTGAATCTGGCAGACGCGGGACTCGGTCACGTCCAGGATCTGGCCGATCTCTTTGAGGGTCATCCCACGCTCGTAGTAGAGGCTCAGCACCATGCGCTCGCGCTCGGGCAAGCGCTTGATCTCCTCGGCGACCAGCTCGCGGCGCTCTTTCGCCTCGACGTGATCCAGCGGGTCGGCGCCCGGGTCGACCGGGCCGGGGCCCTCCTCCTCCGTGTCGGGGAGGGCGCCGAGTCGGACCCCTCTGGCCTGCATGTAGAGCGCCTGCAACTCGTCGAGGGAGATCTGCAGCTCCTCGGCGATCTCTTCGTCCGTGGCTTCCCGGTGATTCCTCGCCTCGACGGCCTGGATGGCCGACTCGAGCTTGCGGGCCGCCCGGCGCAGCGAGCGCGGCGCCCAGTCGCGGCAGCGCACGCCATCGAGGATGGCGCCGCGGATCCGGGACTCGGCGTACGTCTTGAACTGGACGTTGTGCTTCGGGTCGAAGCGGTCGACTGCCTCGATCAACCCCAGCAGTCCGTCGCCGGCGAGGTCGTCGTAGTCGACCTGGCCGGCGAGCCGCGACCCGATCCGGTGGGCGAGGTACTTCACCAGGCCCACGTGGGCGAGCAGAAGGCGCTCGCGCGCCGGGGAACCGGGAATCCGGGCTTCCGCGGTCCACTCGACGTCGGGGTCGACGAGCGGGGTGTCACGCATCGTTTTCTCCTTGCCCTTCAATGCACCAGCTCCGCCGGAACCGCGTTTCCGGTTTCTTCTCCGGTGACCCCCCGCATGTAGGCGCCGGCAAGCGCCGCGATCCGAAGCGCCAGCCGTTCGAAACAGCGTGCCGCCGGCGAAAGCGGACTGACGGCGACGACGGCGCGTTGGCGGCGCGACGCCTCGCGGACCGCCTCGTCCCGGACGACGTGGCCCTGCAGCGCCACCCCCCGGCCCAGAAAGCGCAAGGCCGCGCGGTCGAGCTGCCGGTGAACCCGCTCCGCCTCCGCCGCGTCGGCAACCCCGTTCACCAGCAAGCCCACCTCGAGATCGGGCCTCTGGCGGCGGAAGACCTTGAGGACCGCGTACGCGTCCACGAGCGCCGTCGGCTCGGGCCAGGTGACGAGCAGGACGCGATCGCTGAGCTGCGCGAGGCGCGACACGTCGTCACCGATGCCCGCCGGTGTGTCGATGAGAAGCACGTCGCACTCGGCGCGCAGGGCGTCGATCGCTCCTGCGAGCCGAACCAATTCGTCGAGCGTCAGGCGCGTCAGCTCCGGCATGCCGGATCCGGCCGGCACCACCCCGACCCCGCCCGGCCCGCGGTGGACGATCTCCTCGATCGGAACCCCTTCGCGGAAGAAGTGCTCGAGCGTGCGGTGGGGCGTCATGCCGAGCAGCACGTCGACGTTGGCGAGGCCGAGGTCTCCGTCGAGGACGACCACCGACAGACCGGTCCGGGCGAGGGCGAGGGCGAGGTTCCCGGCGACGGTCGTCTTCCCGACGCCGCCCTTGCCGGACGCGATCGCCAGAGCCAGCGCCCGCCGGGCTCGCCGGATCGATCGCGGGTAGCGGCGTCCGTTCACGGTGTCGCCTCCGCGGCGTCCGCCAGGGCCCACGCCGCGATCAGCGCCGGATCACCGGCCTCGAGGTCGTCCGGAATCTCCGGCCCGCGCGCCACATGGCGCACCGGAAGCCCGCAGCGGGCGATGGCCGTGACCACCTGGCCGGGCGATGCGGTCTCGTCGGCCCGGGTCACCGCGAGACATCCGGGGCGGAGCGCTTCGAACCGGCGGACCGTGTCGCTCAGCGTCTCCGCGTCCCGGTCGGCTGCGAGAATCAGCTCCACCTCGCTGCGGCGCGCGCTCTCGAGCAACCTCGCGAGGGCGGCGATGCCCTCCGCGTCGCCGCGCGCCACTCCGGGCGTGTCGACGACCACGAGACCGCTCGGCCCCGCGGCGCGCCTCGCCTCGTCGATCCCGCCGGCGTCGCGGACGAGCCGGAACGGAGCGCCCAGGGCGCGGGCGAAGGCCTGCATCTGCTCCGCCCCGCCGAGCCTCCGCGTATCGGCCGAAGCGAGCACGACGGGGCGGCCCGCTCGGTACAGGGCCCGCGCCGCGATCTTGGCGGCGGTGGTCGTCTTCCCCTCCCCTGGCGGGCCCACGAGCGCGACGAGCGAGCCGACGGGAGCCTCCGGCGCCTGCGAGAGGATCAGCGCGAGGAGATCGCGTGCGTAGGCGCGGGCGGTCCGCCGGTCGGCGAGCTGTTCCGCGGAGAGATTGGCCTGAGCCGCGGCGGCGATCCGCTCGCTCAGCACGAGGCTGAAACCCCGCGCGGTCAGCATGTCGCGCAGCGCGACCGCGTCACGGCCGAGCGTCTCCCGCTCCCCGGGAGGCGGAAGGTGCGGTCGCGCGCCCGGCCGCTGTGCCGCCGCCACCACCTCCACGGCGGTCCCGGAGCGCCGGGTCTCGAGCACGAGCGCGTCGGCCCCCAAGGCCTCACGCGCCTCGGCGAGCGCCTCGGCGGCCGTCCGCCCCCTGAACGTCTTCACGACCATCTCAGCTCACCGTCGCCACCGCGCGGAGCGTCACCTCCGGCGGAACCTCCAGCGTGGAGAGAACGGGTGTGTGGGGTAGCTGCGGCCGGATCAGGGCGGCGAGGAACGGGCGGAGCTGAGGTCCGACCACGATGGCGGCGTTGCCGCCGGCGCCGGCGACCGCCGTCAGGATCCGGCCGACGATGTCGCGGGCCCGGCGCGGATCGAGGGGCTGCGGCGGCGTGTTGTCCTGGCCGGGCACGAGCCCCTGCGTCAGCTCCTCCTCGAGCTCCGGGGAGAGCGCGACCGCCTTCAAGACTCCGTCGCCGTCGAGCAGCGGCTCGGTGATCGAGCGAGCCAGCGCGCGCCGGCAGGCTTCCACCAGCGCCTGGGTGTCGCGGGTGCCGGCGGCCGCATCGGCCAGCGTTTCGACGATGAGCGGGAGGTCGCGGATCGAAACGCCCTCGCGGAGCAGCCCCTGCAGCACCCGGTGGACCTCCCCCACCGTCATCCGCTCGGGGACCAGCTCGGCCACGGCCTTCGGGTGGGTCTTCTGCAGGTGGTCGAGGAGGCGGGCGACGTCCTCCCGTCCCAGCAACTCCGCAGCGTTGCGGTTGATCACCTCCATCAGGTGCGTGGAGAGCACCGCCGGCGGATCGACGACCGTGTAGCCGGCGGCGCGCGCCTCGTCGGCCCGGTCCGCGGTGATCCAGACCGCCGGCAGGCCGAAAGCCGGATCCCGCGTCGGCTCCCCCTCGATGCGCCGCGTGACACCGGCCTCCAGCGCCAGCAAGCGCCCCTTCGGGATCGTGCCCTCCGCCACCTTCACGCCCCGCAGGAGGATGACGTAGCGGTCGGGCGGGAGCCGGAGGTTGTCCCGCACGCGGACCGGAGGCAGGACGAAGCCCCGCTCGGAGGCGATCTGACGCCTCAGACCCTTGATCTTGTCCAGAATCCCGCCCGGCCTGTCGGCTCCCACCGCGGCGATCAGGTCGTATCCGATCTCGATGCACATCGGATCGACGCCGAGCAACGGCTCCACGTCGTCCTCGACGTCCGGCGGCTGGGTCTCCGCGGCGGGCGGAGCCTCCTCCCTGGCCCGCCGCGACGCCTCGGCGGCCCGGGACGCGCCGAAGACCGCCGCCGACAGCAGCAGGAAGGCGACCTTGGGCAGGCCGGGAACCAGTGCGAGCGCCAGGAGCGTGCCGGAAGCGATCCGCAGCGGCTGGGGATTGAGGAGAATCTGGCCGATCACCTCCTCGCCGAGGTTCCGCTCCTGTGCCGCGCGCGTGGTGATGATTCCGCCGGCCACCGCCACCAGCAGGGCGGGCACGGCGGTCACCAGGCCATCGCCGATCGTCAGAACGGAGTAGGTCCGCACCGCCTCGGCGGCGGTCATCCCGTGCTGCAGCACCCCGATCAGCAGCCCGGCGCCGATGTTCACCAGGGTGATCAGGAGCGATGCGATCGCATCACGCTGGGTGAAACGGACCGCACCGTCCATCGACCCGAAGAACTCCGCCTCTCGCTGGATCATCGCCCGGCGCTCGATCGCCTCGCGCTCGGTGATCAGGCCGGCGTTCAGGTCGGCGTCGATGGCCATCTGCTTTCCCGGCATCGCGTCGAGGGTGAAACGCGCGATCACCTCGGAGATGCGGGTGGACCCGTGGGCGATGACGACGAACTGGATCACGAGGATGACGATGAAGATGACCGCACCGACGACGAAGGAACCACCGACGACGAAGTTGCCGAAGGCCTGGATGACGACACCGGCGGCCGAGGTGCCGGAGTCGCCCCGCGTCAGGATGAGGCGGGTCGAGGCGACGTTCAGCGCCAGCCGGAAGAGAGTCATCAGGAGAAGCAGCGAGGGAAACGCGGAGAACTGCGTCGGCCCCGGAACGTACATGGCGACCAGCAGGACGACGATGCTGGTCGAGAGGTTGAGCGTGATCAGGACGTCGAGCAGCGCCGAGGGCAGCGGCACCACGATGAGGGCGAGGGTGAGAATCATCGCGAGCGGCAGGGAGGCGTGTGCCCGGGCCGCCACCGGTGCCGGCTGGGCGAGCGCCGTGCTCATCGGGTGGCCTCCTCACGCTGCGGATCGACCTCGGGGTGCGTCCGGTACGGCCCGCGGCGCCGGCCCATCACGTAGGCGAGCACCTCGGCCACCGCGCGGTAGAGCGCCTCCGGAATGGGCAGCCCGACCTCGCACAGGCGGTCCAGCGCCCGCGCCAGCGGCGGATCCTCGACGATCGGCACCCCGTGCTTTCTCGCCTCCTCCTTGATCCGCTGGGCGATGTAGCCTCTTCCTTTGGCGACGACGACCGGCGCGTTCATGACCGCCTGCCGGTATCGAAGGGCGACGGCGACGTGGACCGGGTTGGTGACGACGACGTCTGCGGTCCGGACGCCCGCGATCATGCGACGCCGGGCCGCGTCCCGCTGGCGGGCGCGGAGGCGGCTCCGGACCAGCGGATCGCCCTCGTTTTCCTTCGCCTCGTCCCGGATCTCCTGTTTCGTCATGTAGAGGTTCCGGTACCAGCGGTACCGGGTGAAGGCGTAGTCCAAGGCCGCCAGCGCCGCGCCGAGAATCAGGGCGCGGAAGAGGACGCGAAGCGACATGGCCGCCGCCGCCTGCAGGATCTGCAGCGGCGTTCCCGCGGCCAGCTCCACCACCCGCGGCCACTCCGGCACGATCACGAGGGCGGCCACCGCGGCGTAGAGAGCGACGCGCAGCAACGCCTTTCCGGCCGCGACGAGCTTCTCCACGGTCACGAAGCGCTTGAGGCCCTCCACGGGGTTCACCCGGTTCAGCTCGAACGGGATCGGCTGCTTGCGCGGGTGAAAGCCCGACTGCGCGATCTGGCCAACCACCGAGAGCACCAGCAGGGGGAGGAGCAGCGGCGCCATCAGGAGAAGGGCGTCGCGACCCGAGGAAGCGGCGCGCTCGAGAAGGCGTTCCGGCGAGATCGGTCCCGCGGCCCCCGCCAGGGACAACCGCAGCTCGCGCGCCAGCCCCGACAGCATCGCCCCCGCGCCCGCCCAGGCCCAGAGAAGGAACGCCGCGAGACTCACAGCCTGGCCGACATCCGGGCTGCGCGGGACGTTCCCCTGCTCGTACGCCTTGCGGAGCCGGCGCGGGGTCGGCTTCTCGGTACGGCTGCTCCGGTCCTGCTGCTTGGCGGCCATCCCGCCTCCTCAGGGCGCCAGCAGCCGCAGGAGTGCGGCCCCGTCGTGCCGGGCGGCGGCGATCGCGTTGTCGAGCACCGGGAGCAGCGCGTGGATCGAGAAGGCCGCGGCGAGGAGGCCCGCCGCCAGCCGGATCGGCGCGCCGACGAT
>RFHH01000057.1 GCA_003696075.1 Acidobacteriota bacterium | reverse complement strand
CGGCCGAAAGCGCGGCGCGGAATCGCCCGAGCTCCTCGACCCTGTGGTCGGCGGGCAGCACCGCCGCCACCGCATCGGGCGCCGCCTCCAGGAGCCGCCGCATCGCCAGGGCGATCGCGGGCCCCGTGTCGCGGGGGGAGGGCTCGTGCCAGATCTCGAGTCCGGCCGCGCGGGGTTCCGCCGCGGCGAGGCGCGGCGCGAGGGAGGCCGGGGCGAGCAGCCGGACGCCGCCCGGGGCGACGAGCCCCTCCAGCCGGTCGAGCGTGGCCGCGAGAAGGGTGCGTCCCCCGCCCCCCAGCGGCAGCAGCGGCTTCGGCAGATCGGGGCCGCTCCAGGGCCACAGCCGCTTCCCCGCGCCGCCGGCGAGAACGAACGCCGCGTCGAGGGGAAAGGTGGACATCGCTCAGGCGGTCCCCGGCGCGCGGGTGAACCAGGCGATGGTGCGGGCCAGCCCCTCGTCGAGGGTGACGCTCGGCTCGTACCCGAGCGCCTCCCGCGCGGCGCCGATGTCGGCCAGCGAGTGGCGGATGTCGCCCGGTCGCGGGTCGGTGTGCTCCGGCTCGATCTCGACCTCGAGCAGCCGGCCGAGGCGGGCGACCAGCTCGAGGAGGGAGACCCGCTGCCCGCACGCGATGTTGTAGGCTCGGCCGCACGCGCTCTCCGGCGCCTCGGCCGCCTTGAGGTTCGCCTGGACGACGTTCTCCACGTACGAAAAGTCGCGGGTCTGGCCGCCGTCCCCGTAGATCGTCGGGGCTTTTCCGGCAGCCATGCGGGCGATGAACCGCGGGATGACCGCGGCGTACTCCGAGGCGGGATCCTGCCGCGGGCCGAACACGTTGAAGTAGCGCAGGGCCACCGTCGGCAGGCCGTAGAGCCGGTGGAACAGGGCGCAGTAGCTCTCCGCGGCGAGCTTGTCGAGACCGTACGGCGAGATCGGCGCCGGCGGCTGCGTTTCGACCTTCGGCAGCGTGGGAGAATCGCCGTAGACCGAGGAGGAAGAGGCGAAGACGAACCGGCGGACGCCCGCGTCCCGCGCCGCCAGCAGCATGGTCAACGTCCCGTCCACGTTCACCTGATGGGAGCCGAGCGGATCCTCCACCGAGCGCGCCACGGAGGGAAGCGCCGCCTCGTGGAAGACCCACTCGCACCCGGCGACGGCCGCCGCGGCGTCGCCCGCGTCGCGCACGTCGCCGCAGAGCAGCTCGAACGAGGCGCCGCCGCGGCGCGCCCATTCCTCCGCCTCGGCGAGGTTCTCGCGGCGGCCGGTGGCGAAGTTGTCCAGCACGCGGACGTCGATCCCGCGGAGCAGGAGAGCCTCCACGAGGTTCGACCCGATGAATCCTCCCCCTCCCGTCACCAGGGCCTTCACGCGCGCGCCTCCCTTCCTCCCGCTGCGGGCCGCCCCACGGCGACGTAGGTGAAACCGAGGCGGGCCAGGTCATCCGGCTCGTAGACGTTCCTCAGGTCGATCATCACCTTGCGCGCGAGCGCCGCGCCGAGCCGGTCGAGATCGAGATTGCGGAACTGGTTCCACTCGGTGGCGATCACCACCGCGTCGGCGCCCTCGCACGCCCGGTATTCGTCCGGGGCGAGCTCCCCCTCGAAGCCGGCGGCCCGGGCGTTGTCCCCCGCGACCGGGTCGAAGGCGCGGACGCGGGCGCCGGAGCGCACGAGCTCCGCGGCGATCTTCAGGGCCGGGGACTCCCTCACGTCGTCGGTGTTCGGCTTGAACGACAGCCCCAGCAGCGCGACGGTCGTCCCGGCCAGCTCTCCGCCGAGGGCGTTGCGGATCTTCTCCACCATCACCGCCGGCCGCGCGTCGTTGACCTCCACGGCCGCCCGGACGAGGCGCATCGGCTGGCCGTACTCCTCGCCCGTCGCGATGAGCGCCCTCGTGTCCTTCGGGAAGCAGGACCCGCCGAAACCCGGGCCGGGGTGGAGGAACAGCCGGCCGATCCGGCGGTCGAGCCCCATGCCCCGGGCGATGTCGTGCACGTCGGCCCCCACGCGGTCGGCGAGGTCCGCCATCTCGTTGATGAAGGAGATCTTCATCGCGAGGAACGCGTTCGACGCGTACTTGATCAGCTCCGCGGTGCGGCGGTTGGTGTGCACGATGGGCGTTTCGATGAGGTAGAGCGGGCGGTAGAGATCCTCCAGGATGGCGCGCGACTGCTCGTCCTCCGTCCCGATGACGACCCGGTTGGGCCGCATGAAGTCCTCGATCGCGGCTCCCTCCCGGAGGAACTCCGGATTGGACGCGACGCTGAACGGATGCCGGCCGCCCGACCGCTCGCGGATCAGCGCCTCCACCCGGTCCCCCGTGCCCACCGGCACCGTCGACTTGAGAACGATCACCTTGTAGCCGCACAGGACGTCGGCGATCCGGCCGGCCACCTCGAGCACGGAACCGAGGTCGGCCCTCCCGTGAGGGTCCTGCGGCGTTCCGACGGTGATGAACAGCACGAGGTTGTCGCGCACCGCTCCCGCGAGGTCGGTCGAGAAGCGAAGGCGCCCGGCGGCCAGGTTGCGGGCGACGAGGGCATCGAGGCCCGGCTCGTAGATCGGGACCTCTCCCCGCTGCAGCGCCTCCACCTTCGGCTCGTCGACGTCGATGCAGGTGACCCGGGTACCGAACTCGGCGAAACAGGCGCCGCTCACCAGGCCGACGTAGCCGGTGCCGATCACCGCGATGTTCATGATCCGTCACCCCCGCGCCGGTCGCGGTACCAGCGCACGAAGCGGGCGATCCCCTCCTCGATCGGGACCCGCGGATCGTAGCCCAGCTCGGACCGGGCCCGCGAGATGTCGGCGAAGGTCACCGGGACGTCCCCCGGCTGGGGCGGCAGCGGCTCGATCTCCGGCTCGCGCCCC
This sequence comes from Acidobacteriota bacterium, assembly GCA_003696075.1. NCBI lineage: Bacteria > Pseudomonadati > Acidobacteriota > Acidobacteriota bacterium. The sequence continues at coordinate 12,457 of RFHH01000057.1, read as the reverse complement.
AGGGCCCGGCCGATGAGGCCGACCAGCTCCGACAGCGCGACCGTGCGCGCTTCGCCGAGGTTGTACATCCGGAAGCCCGCGGCGCGGTCGAGCGCGGCGACGACCCCGTCGATGCAATCGTCGATGTAGGTGTAGTCCCGCCGGCTGGAGCCGTCGCCGTACATCGGCACCGGCCGGCCCTCGTCGATGAGGCGGGTGAACTTGTGGATCGCCATCTCGGGCCGCTGCCGCGGGCCGTAGACGGTGAAGAACCGGAGCCCGATCGCATCCATCCCGTACAGATGGTGGAACGTCCACGCGATCAGCTCCGTCGCCCGCTTCGTCGCCGCGTAGGGGGAGATCGGCCGCTCGACCGGATCCTCCTCGGAGAAGGGAACCTTCTCGTTACCCCCGTAGACGCTGCTGGACGAGGCGAACACGATGCGGCGGACCTTCGCCCGGCGCGCCGCCTCGAACAGGACCGTCGTCCCGCGGACGTTCACGTCCGCGTACAGCGCCGGCTGCGCCAGCGACGGCCGGACGCCCGCGCGCGCGGCGAGGTGGACGACGGCGTCGAAGCGCTCCGAGGCGAACAGCGCGTCGAGCGCCTTCGCGTCGCGCACGTCCCCTTCCACCAGCCGGAACCGGGCGGAGCGCAGCGCCCCCGCCACGTTCCGCCGCTTCGTCTCGGCGGGATAGAAGTCGTCGAAGTTGTCCAGCCCGACCACCCGGTCGCCGCGGGCCAGCAGGCGATCGACGAGGTGCGACCCGATGAACCCGGCCGCGCCGGTCACGAGAACGGTCCGAGGCATGTCCGCGCCAGTCTACAGGCGAACGACCCGGTCGCGAAGCGCCCCGAGTCCCGCGGTCGCGTTCCGGGTGTCGAAGACGAGCGGCGCCTCCCGCACGACGGTCGCGTAGTCGACCCCGTCGTGGTCGGTGAGGATGATCACGGCGTCCTGCTTCCTGAGCGTCTCCGGCTCGAGCGGGACGCTCGGCACCGGGCCCGAGGGCAGCTCGAGCGATGGCACGAACGGGTCGTGGTAGCTCAGCTCGGCACCCTGCGCGCGGAGCAGCTCCATGACGTCGATCGCCGGCGACTCGCGGGTGTCGGCGGTGTTCTTCTTGTACGCGACCCCGAGGGCGAGGATGCGGGACCCGTTCACCGGCTTGCGCCTCTCGTTGAGCAGTCCCGCCAGCCGGCGGACGACGTGCGCCGGCATGCCGCGGTTGATCTCGGCGGCGAGGTCGATGAAACGGGTGAAGAAGTTCAGCGAGCGGAGCTTCCAGCTCAGGTAGTGGGGATCGATCGGGATGCAGTGGCCGCCGAGACCCGGCCCCGGATAGAACGGCATGAACCCGAACGGCTTGGTGGCCGCGGCGTCGATCACCTCCCAGACGTCGATCCCGAGGCGCTCGCAGATCAACGCGAACTCGTTGACGAGGCCGATGTTGATCAGCCGGAAGGTGTTCTCGAGCAGCTTCACCATCTCGGCCGCGCGCGCGGAGGAGACGACGTGCACCTCCGGGATCGCCGCCCGGTAGACCTTCGCCGCCAGCTCCCCGCACTCCGGCGTCACCCCGCCCACGACTTTCGGCGTGTTCTCCGTCTTGTATTTCGGGTTCGAGGGATCGACGCGCTCGGGCGAGAAGGCGAGGAAGAACTCCTCGCCACAGCGCAGCCCGCGACGCTCCAGCGCCGGGCGGATCACCTCGTCGGTGGTGCCGGGGTAGGTCGTCGATTCGAGGACGACGAGCTGGCCCGGCCGCAGCCTCGCCCCGATCTCCTCGGCCGCCGACACGACGTAGGAGATGTCGGGATCGAGCGTCTTGCGGAGAGGCGTGGGCACGCAGATGAAGATCGCGTCCATCTCCGCCAGCCCGTCGAATTCCGACGTCGCCCGCAGGCGGCCCGCCCCGACGAGAGCCGACACCTGCTCGTCCGTCAGGTCGTGGATGTAGGTCCGCCCCGCGTTCACCGACTCGACCTTCTTCGGGTCGACGTCGAAGCCGGTGACCGGGAAGCCGGCGCGGCCGAAGACCTCGGCCAGCGGGAGGCCGACGTAGCCGAGGCCGATCACCCCGATCCGCGCTCGGCGGGTGTCGATCGCCTCGGTCAGCCTCTGCTGCAGCCTGCCGGCGACGCGCTGTTCTGCCATGCCTGTCCGCTCCCGCGGGCCCGGGGACCGGACCCGCCCGAAAGCCGCCGGGCGGGCACGCACCCGTCCGGCACGCCGGAGAAAGGCTCAGGAGCCGGAGCCCGCCTCCCGCTGCCCACCTTTACGGTGATAACGCCTGAGAAGCCACGAGACCAGCCGGCTGCGGCGCATCCCCGTGATGAGCTGCTCCACGTCGTCGTAGAGGGTCGGCTCGTTGACCAGCAGCCCGAGGGTGCCTTCACCCTCGTCGATCTTGCGCGTGATCGAGGCGAGCCGGGCCATCGTCTCGTCGACGTTGCGCGCCAGCCGGTCCGCCAGCTCCTCGTCGGCGACCAGCCGCTCGACCAGCCCCCGCCGCTCGTCGAGCCGCTCCCCGAGCCGTCTGATGGAGGCCGCCGCGGCGGACAGATCGTCGACCATCTGTTCGGCCTCCCCCTCGGCGGCCAGCCGGCCGAGGGCTCCCCGGCCCTGCTCGATCCCCTCCACGATCCGGCCGGCGGCCTCGAGCAGTTCGGACAGCCGCGCCGTCACGTCGCGCCCGTACTGCTCGTCGGCGAGCAGCCGCGCCACGAGTCCCTCGCCCCGCTGCATCCGGAGGAGAACGTCGTTCATCGAGGCGAGCACGGTGTTGAGCCGGGTGAGGGTCTCGTTGCCGAACTCCGGGTCGACGATCGCCTTGCCCAACAGGCCCTCCCCGCGGCGCATCGCGCCGAGGATCTCGCGGAGGTCGGCGGTGATCTCCTCGAGGGTGTCGGCGATCGTCCGTCCCGTCTCGAGGATCGGCTCGACCTCGGCGGGAGGAATGAACGAGCCCGGGGGCAGGACCTTCCCCTCCGGATCGCCGGGGGTCAGGTCGACGGCCTTCTCGTTGGCCACCATCTGCAGGAAGACGAGCTGCGCGGTCGTGCCCTCCCGGACGCGGGCCGCGTACTCGCGGTTCACCGTCATCACCACCTCGATCCCCTGCGACGTCGGATCGGTCGGCAGGATGATGCGGCGGACCGAGCCGACGCGCACGCCCGCCATCGTGACGGGGGAGCCCACGCGCAACCCCGACGCGTCGGCGAAGTTGGTGCGGAATGTCAACTTGGGCACGAACAGCTGCGTCTCCTGCCCGATCACGAGCATGGCCACCGCGAACACGGCGAGGGCCGCCAGGACGACGAGCCCGACCCAAAGACTCTGGTACCTGCTCTCACGAGCCATGGTCTGCCTCCAGGACGCCGCCGCGGATGAACCCCGAGAAGACGGGGTCGTCGCAGCGGCGCGCTTCCTCGACGGTGCCGAGGAATCGGATCACGCCTTCGTGGAGGAAAGCGATCCTGTTGCCCACCTTGAACGCCGAGACGATGTCGTGCGTCACCACGACCGAGGTGACGCCGAGTTGCCGCTGCATCGACAGGATCAGGTCGTTGATCGTGTTCGCGGTGACGGGATCGAGGCCGGTGGTCGGCTCGTCGTAGAGGATGGCCTGCGGCGTGACGGCGATCGCCCGGGCGAGGGCCACCCGCTTGCGCATCCCGCCCGACAGGGAAGCCGGCATCAGGGCCCGGACGCTCCGATCGAGGCCGACGAGGCCGAGCACCTCGTCGATCCGGCGGTCGATCCGCTCCTCGTCCCATCCCGCCTCCCGCAGCGGGAAGCCGACGTTCTCGGCCACGTCCATCGAGTCGAACAGGGCGCCGCCCTGGAACAGGAACCCGATCTCCCTCCGGACCGGAACCAGCTCGTCCTCGCTCAGGTCCTGGATCTCGCGGCCGAGGACCCGGACGACGCCGCGGTCGGGGCGGGTGAGCCCGACGATGTGCCGCAGGGTGACCGACTTCCCGCTCCCGGACGCGCCGAGGACGACCAGCGTCTCGCCCGGCCGCACGGCCAGGTCGACTCCGCGGAGCACCGGCTTGCCGTCGAAGCTCTTGTGGACGCCGAGCAGTTCGATCAGCGCCCCCGCTCCCTCCGGGGGCGCCCCCGCGGGCGCGCTCACCAGACCGCTCCTCCGAAGGCGGACTGGAGCAGCAGAAACGCCTTCGCGAGGAAGAAGTTGCTGATGAAGATCGCCAGCGCCGCCGCGACGACGGTGTTGGTGGTCGAGCGGCCGACGCCGGTGGCGCCGCCGCTGGTCGCCAGGCCGTTGCGGCAGGCGATGATCCCGATGAAGTAGGCGAAGAAGAACGTCTTGCCGGTCCCGGAGAGGATGTCGCCGATCAGCAGCATCTCCCTCACCTTCGACCAGTAGTAATCGGCGCTCTGCCCGATCTCGACGACGGCGATGTACAGGCCGCCCAGAACGCCGAGCAGGTCGCCGAGCACGGTCAGCACCGGCAGCATCACGATGAGGGCGGCGAGGCGGGGAACGACGAGCTTCTTCACCGGGCTCGCCCCGAGCGCCCGCAGCGCGTCGATCTGCTCGGTCACCTGCATCGAGCCGAGCTCGGCGGTGATGCCCGCCCCGACCCGCGCGGCCAGCATGATCGCCGTGAGGACGGGGCCCAGCTCCCGCACCACCGAGAGGCTGACGAAGCTACCGACGTAGAGCTTGGCGCCGTAGGCGGCGAGCGTGTAGGAGACCTGCAGCGCCATGACCGCACCGGTGAAGATCATCGTGAGGCCCACGAGCGGGAGCGAGCGGACCCCGATCCGGTACATCTGGTCGAGGATCAGGCGGGACTCGAACGGCCGGCGGAGGCCGTAGCGCACGCTGTCCCGCGTGAGCAGCGCGACCTCACCCAGCTCGGTGACGAAATCGGCCAGCGGCATCGGTCCCGCACGTTACCGACCGCCCTCACCGGCGGTCAACCGCGCTCCCCCACACCCCCGCTTCCGGCTATCCTGCGCCCCATGCTGCGGGGACTGCTCGTCGTGGCGGTTCATCTGCTCCTGGTGCCGGTCCTGGCGCTGACCGGGATCATCGTCCATTCCCTGGCTCCCCGCCTCGAGATCATCCCCCGGTTCGGGAAACTGTGGGCCGGCGCGGTGATGGCGGCGGGCGGGGTCCGGCGGCGCGTGGTCGGCCGCGAGATCGTCGAGCGGACGCGACCCGCGGTCGTCGTCGGGAACCACACCTCGCACCTCGACACCTACCTCTTCGTCCACATCCTACCCCCGCCCTTCCGCGTGGTGGCCAAGGCGCCGTTGTTCCGGATCCCGTTTTTCGGCCAGGCGATGCGGGCCGCCGGGATGGTGCCGGTCGACCGGCTCGGCCGGAAGGAGGACATCGAGCGCGTGGACCGGCTCCGCCACGCGCTGCGGGAGGGGGCGCTGCTCGTCTTCTTCCCCGAGGGGACGCGCCGGCGCGACGGCCGGCTCGGCCCGTTCAAGAAGGGGGCCTTCGTGGTCGCGATCCAGGAGCAGGTGCCGATCGTGCCGATGGTCATCGAGGGCGCGCACCGGATCCATCCCCCCGGATCGATCCGCTTCCGCCCCGGCACGGTGACCGTCCGCTTTCTGGAGCCGATCCCGACGACCGGGTTGACGTTCGAGGACCGGGACGCGTTGATCGCCGAGGTGCGCTCGCGATTCATCGCGGCTCTTCCCCCGGATCAGCGCCCGGAGGAGCCGTGACCGGCGAAGCTCCGGCTGCCCGGCTGGCCCGGCGGATCGGGTCCGATCCCCTGCTGCGCGCGATCGCCGCGGAGGCGGCGCGCCAGGATCTCGAGGTGTACGCCGTCGGCGGACTGGTGCGGGACATCCTCCTTCGCCGCCGGGCCCGGGACGTGGATCTCATCGCCGGGGCGGGAGCCGGCGGCCTCCTCTCCTGGCTCGCCGAGCGTTCGAGCCATCGTCCCGTCACCTTCGCCAAGCGCGTGGTCAACCACCGGCTCACGATCGGCGGGCGCACGGTGGACGTGGTCGAGCTCGGGGAGCGCTCCCTCGCGGAGGAGCTGGCCCGGCGCGATTTCACGATCGACGCCATCGCCTGGGACCTGCGGTATGGCCGGCTCGTCGATCCGTGCGGGGGACTGGGCGACCTCGCGGAGGCGAGGCTTCGGCCGCCGCGACCCGATGCCTTCCGCTGCGATCCGCTGCGGCTCCTCCGCGCGGTCCGGCTTCGCGCCGAGATCCCCCGCCTCACGCCGGACGCGGAGACGGAGCGGCGCATGGCCGCCGAGGCCCCGCTGCTGGCGCGCGCGGCCCCGGAGAGGATCCGCGAGGAGATCGACCGGACGTTCCTCACCCCGCGCGGCGGGCGCGCGATGGCCGAGGCGGACCGGCTGGGGCTCATCGAGCCGTGGTTGCCGGAGTCGCGCCCGTTGCGGGGACTGATCCAGAACCGCTACCACCACCTCGACGCGTGGCGACACACGCTCGCCGCCCTCGCCGCCGCCGACCGGCCGCGCCGGCTCGCGCCGGGGCTGTTGCCGCCGCGATGGCCGCGCGTTCCGGCGGACCCCGAGGGGCCGCCGCGACCCGATCCGGACGAGGCGCGGCTCGTGCTGCGGTGGGCGCTGCTCCTGCACGACCTCGGCAAGGCGGCCACCCGGGCGCTCAACCGGCGTGGAGAGGTCAGCTTTCACGGGCACGAGACGGTCGGGGAGCGGATCGCGAAGGAGGTGACCCGCCGGCTGGCCTTCCCCGGCCCCCGGGCCGAGGCGGTGGCGCGGCTCGTCAGGCTGCACCTCCGGCTGGTGATCCCGCCCGAGGGGCGCCTGTCCGAGCGCGCGCTCGCGCGGATCGCCCGCGCCGCGGGCCCGTACACCGAGCTGCTCGCCCTGCACGCGCTCGCCGACCAGCTCGCCAGCCGCGGGGTCGGCTGGCGGCGCACGCGCCGCCGCCTCCTCGACACCGTGGCGGCGCTTTTCGAGGTGGAACGCGAAATCGACGCGCGGCGCCGGCGCGGCCGGCTCCTCACGGGTCGCGACGTTCTCGACCGCCTCGGAATCGCGCCGGGCCCCCGGGTGGGGGAGATCCTCCGCGAGGCGGAGCGCCTCCGCGATCTCGGGGAGCTGGAAACGCGCGAGCAGGCGCTCGCCTGGCTCGAGCGGTGGCGCCCGGACCGAGCCTGAGCCGCGGGCGCCGGCGTCCCGGCCCCTCGCCGCCGGGAAGCCGGCGTGGCTCGCTCAGGAACTCCTGGCGCCCGCGGCCGCGCGCCGGATGGCGTCGAAGGTCGCCCGGGCCGTCTCCCGCCAGTCGAAGCGGCGCGCGCGCCGCCGGCCGGCGTCGGCGAGCCGCCGGGCCAGCTCGGGCTCGCCGCGGAGCGCGCTCAGCGCGGCGGCGACCGCCTCCGGCGTGGCGTCCTCCACCCACAGCGCCGCCTCGCCGAGGACCTCGGGAAGGCTCGCACGGCGCAGGGCCACCACGGGCGTGCCGCACGCGGCCGCCTCGAGCGCCGGAAAGCCGAATCCCTCGTAGACGGACAGGTACACGAGCGCGCGGGCTCCGGCGATCAGGCCGCGCAGATGCGTCTCGGGAACCCACTCCCGGCGCAGGACGCGGCCGGCGAGCCCCCTCGCCTCGATCAGGCCGGAGAGGTCGGGGCCGCGCCGCCCGGAGGGCCCGGCGACGACCAGCCGGAGCTCTTCCTCCTCGGCGGCGGCGCGCGCGAAGGCGTCGAGCAGCAGGTCGGGGCGGCGCCGCGCGTGGACCTCGCCGAGGTGCAGCAGGTAGGGCCGGTCGGTTCCCAGCCAGGCGCGGGCGCGGGCGAGCTCTTCCGGCGCCGGCGGTTCGAGCCAGCGAGGTTCGAGCGCGAGCGGCGCGACGACGATGCGTTCCTCGGGAACGCCGAGGCGGTCGCGGATCTCGCCAGCCGAGAAACGGCTCACCGTCAGCACGGCCCGCGCCCGGTGCGCGGAGGGGCGGGCCAGGGCGAAGGCGAGGCGCGCGCGTCGCGTGAACCACTCCGGCCGGGCGGCGAACGACACGTCGTGGATCGTCACCACCATCGGCAGCCGCGCCGCGAGCGGCAGCGTGTAGAACGGGCCCCACAGGACGTCCGGCGGATCGCGCCGCAGCCGGGCCGCGAGCCGCACCTGGCGCCACGCCGGATCGCCCCCCGGCAGGGGCCACCGGAGCACCTCCAACCGGTCGGGAGGCTCGACGCGGTCCGCGACCGGCCCGTCGGCGTACAGCTCCAGGCGCTCGCCGGGACGCCGCACCTCGGGCCAGGCGGACAGCAACCCCCGGAGGTAGCGGGCGACGCCCGTCGGGCGGTGGGCGAGGACTCTCGCGTCGACGCCGATCCTCATGCTCCCGCCCGCCCCGCGAGGCCGCGGTAGACCTCGGCGACCTCCCGCGCCACCGCCTCCGGCTCGAAGCGCCGCGCCCGGGCGACCCGGGCGCGCCCTTGCTCGGTGCGCGGTCCCGGCGCGTCCAGCGCCGCCTCGATCGCGCGCGCCAGCGCTTCGGGCTCCGGCCCCTCGGCGGGAAAGCCCGCATCGCCCACCACCTCCCGGGTCGCCTCGGCGGGGCCGACCGCGACGGGGAGACCGCACGCCAGCGCCTCGGCGGCCGGAAGGCCGAAACCCTCTTCGTCCGAGGCGACGACCACCGCCGACGCGCCGCGGAGCAACCGCCGGCGTTCCTCCCGGCTGACCACCCCGGCGAACCGGACGCTCCTCGCCACGCCGAGTTCGCGCGCCGCGCGGGCCGCGGCGGCCCGGCCCGGACCCGGGCCTCCGGTCATGACGAGGAGGACATCCGGGCGGCGGCGGGCGACGAGAGCGAAGGCGGGGAGGAGCCGCCGCGTGACCCCCTTGAGCGGGTCGAAGCCGCCCAGGTGGAGCAGGTACGGCGGCCCCGTCCTGACCTCCCCGGGCGGTCCGAACAGCGCCGCATCCACCGGGGCCGGGACGACGCGGATGCGCCGCGCCGGGACCTCGAACCGCTCGCGAAGAGCCCGCGCCGTGAACTCGCTGACCGCCAGCACGACGTCGGCGCGCGCGGCGGCGGCGAGGGAGAGGGAGAAGACGACGCGATTGCGCCACGGGAAGAGCTTCGGGTGACGCAGCGGGATCAGGTCGTGCACCGTGGCGACCCACGGGATGCGCCGCGGGACTCGCGGGGGGGCCAGGAAGGTGGCGTGGAACAGCTCGGCGCCGCTGCCGAGGAGCCAGCGCGGGCCGAGCAGGCGTCCCCAGACGACCGCCGGTCCCGGCGGCTTCCAGGCCACGATCGTCTCGAAGCGGCCCCCGCCGTCTCCGGGGAGCGGTTCGAGGCCGGATCCGGAGCCGACGAGCACTCCGATCCGCCATTCCGGCTCCGCCCTCGCGAGGCCGCCGAGCAGTTCGCGAACGTACGCCCCCACGCCGCGCGACGCCGTCGGCCCCTGGAGCGGTCTGGCGTCGAGCAGCGGGAACAAGGGAGCCGTCAGAACAGCTTGAGGACGACCAGCAGGAACTCGAGGTCGCCCTCGACTTCGGGGATGTCGCTCTGGAGTGCGTAGCCGGCGTCGAAGCGGATCAGCGTCTGCCACGGGCCCGGGAAGTTCGCCGCCAGCCCGGCGCCCGTGTGCGTGGTGCGACGGCCGTCGCGCAGGTCGTCCACGCGCGCCTGCTCGACGACCGCCTCGAAGCGGAGGAAGTCGGCGACGCTGAACTTGTAGGTGAGCTGGGCCTGCAGCCCGCGGTCGTACCGGATCCCCGAGCCGCCGAACCCGCGCAGGCGGGTGCCGCTCAGGAATCCGAAGGTGTAGGCGGAGAACCGGTCGAGGTCCCGCCCCCACCGGTAATCCGCCGAGATCTCGAGCTCCTGGAAATGGGGAAAGAAGAAGGTCTTCTGGGCGACGAGGGCGTAGGTCTCGAAGGTCCGCGCGCGCGCCACCTCCTCGGCCGTCGGCCGCTCGGCGGCGAACCCCCAGGGCTCCCAGCGGGACCGGCGCGAGCGCGCTCCGCGCAGCTCGAAACCCCAACCGGCGCGGTCGAAGGCGAGCGCCAGGCGGCCCGTCGTGACGAAATGGTCCGGGGGAAGCCGGAAGTCGCCGAGCAGCCCGCTCGGATCCTCCCCCGTCCGGCCGTCGCGGCCGTAGTCGACGTAGTCGAGGTCGAATCCCCCGCGCAGCTTGAAGAAGTTCCCCAGCGGGTATCCCGCGCGGAGCGACAGCGACTGGGTGCGCCGCTTGACGCGCCGGCCGACGAGCTCCGTGCCGCGTTCGTACACCTTGTCGGTCACGGCGAAGCCGAGCAGGTTGAGGTTCGCCGCGGCGTCGATCCGGGTGCCGAGGAAATTCGGATCGGAGAGGGTCACGTTCGCCAGCGCCCCGGCGAAGAAGACGTTCAGCAGCTCGTCGCCCCCGAACGTGTCGAGGTCGATGAAGTTGAAGCCCGCCAGGGGAATGATCTCGTCGGCGCCGCGATCGTCGAGCAGCCCGCCGACCGCGAACCACTGGCGCGTCTTGGCTTCCTTTTCGACCCGGCCCCCTTCCTCCGTCCGGGCGAGCCACTTGAACCCCTCGCCGGTGTCCCGGAGCATCTGCGCGCGCGAGGCGTACGCCTCCGCCCTCGCCTGAGCGAAAGCCGGGTCGTTGATCCTCGGCGGGCCGAAGCTCCACTCCTGGAGGACGACGAGGTTGTTGCCGGCGACCGTCTGGATGATCTGCCCCTCGAGGTGGTCGAGCAGCCAGTAGACCGTCCCGTCGGGCCCTTCGTACGGGCGGTAGAGCCGGGTCTCCTCGCGGCTGACGAGCGGCGGCGCGAGATGGGTCTGGACGCTGGAGACCTGGACCAGAGCCGCCGTCGCGCGGTCGATCCAGGCGCGGCCCCGGTGCAGAGAGAGGGGGGCGTCGGGGTCGGCCGGCTCGAAGGCGAGGCGCCAGCAGTCGCGGCCGTCGACGACCTCGCGTCCCTCCAGCGTGTAGCGGTACCTCCGGTCGAGCTCGAGGACCAGCGGCTCCTGGATGACCCGCTCCCACCGCACCAGAGGAATCTCGGGGACCTTCTTCCAGTCGAGCCGCACGCCGTCGATGTACTTCTCGTCGATGACCCACTCCCCTCCGGTGTCCGGGTCCCAGAAGTAACGCCCCTCGAGGGTGAGATCGACCGTTCCGGTGAACTGGCCGTACCGGGGCCGGAAGCTGATCCGGCCGTGCCGCATCACCGACCGGAGGCGGTCCTCCTGGAAGGCGCGGAACCGCTGGTGGGCGGCGATCACCTCCTCCGCCGTCACGACGCGGGAGGCCTGAACCTCCTCGCTCTCCTCCTCCACGGGCAGCGCTCCCTGGCCGTGCCGGCGCGTCACCACCAGGGCCAGCGGCCGCCGCTCGAGCGGGACGGTGAGCTCGATCGTCCCCTCACCCGCCGGGCGGGGCGGCACCAGGCGTTCCCGGCCGCGGGCGAGGTCGATCACGCGGAAGCCGCGCCGGCCGGCCGCCGACAGGCGCCAGCGCGCCTCGCCGGATCCCCTGCCCCAGTAGACGAGCCACTCCTCGGACCGCTCCTCGTCGAAGAGCCGGAACCAGCCGTCCGGTCCCTCGGCCTCGATCCCCGCGCCCGCCGAGGGGGCAGGTGCCAGCTCCGGTCCGAGCGCCGCCGCCACCCGGCCCGTCTCCGGATCGGGCAGTCCCGGCAGCAGGACGAGCGATGCGCCCGCGTGGAGCGCCTCGGCCGCACGGGCGAGCGTTTCGTCGGCATCGGGGCCCGGGGAAACCACGGTCCACAGCGGCGCCCCGGGATCGACCTCGAGCAGCGCCCGCGCCGCCGCTCCCACCGCTTCCGCGTCCGGGGCCGCCTCCTCTCCCAGCAGCCAGCCGTCGACGTAGGGGGCCAGGTCGCCGGTCTCGCGGTAGGCGCGCCGCAGCAACTCCAGTTCCTCGGCGTTCCGGACCCGCGCCGCGATGCCGGCCGAGGGATCCTCCGCTCCCAGCGTCACGGCGCTCGACTTGAGTTCGTAGGCGGCGCGGGCCGCCGCTCCGGGATCGGCCGGGTCGCCGCAGGCGCACAGCACGTCCACCGCGTACCAGTCGGCCCGGCCCCCGGTCTCCCGCGCCACCCGCCGCAACCAGGCGAGCCAGTCGCGCCGCTGCGCCTCGGCCAGGCCCGACGGCTGATCGACCGGAAGCCCTCCGAGAAGGAGCGCGAGCCGTGCCTCCTCCCCCGCGCGGGCCGCCGCCGCCTCCAGCGCTGCGGCGATCGACGCCGGGGGGGCGGGGTAGGCCGCCTCGATCGCCCACCAGGCCGGCGCGGGGCCGCCGCCCGCCGGCTGCGGAGCTCCGGCGAGCTCGCTGGCGACGACGAGCGCGCCGATGGCGTGGGCCGGGCGAGGGGGCCGCTCGGTTCCGGGGAGGAAGCCCCCCGCACGGCCCGGGACGGCGGCGGCGGCGAGCACGGCGGCGAGGGCGAGGGGCGCGAAGGGGCGGGGCTTCGGGGAACGCGTCATGCGGGGCCTTTCCG
>RFHH01000056.1 GCA_003696075.1 Acidobacteriota bacterium | reverse complement strand
GGTCTCGAAACCCCGGTCCGCCCGGACCCGCCCGCGGCGGAACGCCGCGTCCGAAACTTTCGGCCAGGAACGGCGAGCCCGCGCGCGGCGGCATCGAACTCGGCCCCGCTCGCACCTCGCGCGTCCTCCGCCAGGGCCCATCCGGATTGCCCCTCGGTCTCCGGGATCTTCGGGAGGTGGGGGCGCGTGCGGCCGGTGGCGGACCGGCACGCCGGTCACGAGGTGCATCCCGGACGGTGCGTTCCCCGATCCAAGCCGCTGAGCCATTGAGGGTTACCGAGCAGGGCCGGTCGAGCTGCGCCGGGGCGGGCGGAAGTGCCGACGCACCACCGAGTTGTCCGGCGCAGCGCGCCATCGGGAAAGCACCTCCCACCGGTCACGAGGCTTTGCCGGAGTCCGTTCCGCGCGGGAGCCGGCGGTGCGCACCTAGGCCGCGCAGGGGCGCCGGAAACCCGGGCGTCCGGCTCGAGTCCCCGCCGGTCCGGGGGTGAGATCGGCCCCCGCCGGCGGATCGGACCCGGGGGCCCGGGTGGAATTCGGGAGCGCGCCTTGACAGGAGGGCGCGTTTGAATAAATATGCGCAATTCATATCCGATTCACCGGCGGGGCACGCCCCGCGGGAGGCTGCGATGCGGGTCGTGCTCGCCTTCTCCGGAGGACTGGACACCACCTTCTGCGCCGCCTGGCTCCGGCGGGAGCGCGGGGCCGAGGTCGTCACCGTGACGGTCGACACCGGCGGCACCGGCCGGGAGGAGCGCGAGGCGATCGCGCTCCGCGCGCGGGAGGCGGGAGCGGCCGAGCACCGTGAGATCGATGCCCGGCAGGCTGTCTTCGACCGCTTCATCGCCCACCTCATCCGGGGCAACGTGCTGCGCGGGGAGGTCTACCCGCTCTCCGTCGCCGCCGAGAGAACCCAGCAGGCGATCGAGGTGGCCCGCGTCGCGAGGGAGCTGGGGGCCGACGCCGTCGCTCACGGCTCGACCGGGGCGGGAAACGACCAGGTCCGCTTCGACGTCGCCTTCCGGTGCCTCCTCCCGGGCGTGCCCATCCTCACGCCGGTGCGCGACCTCGGCCTCGCCCGGGAGGATGCGGTGGCCTACCTCGAGAAGGCCGGCATCCCGGCGCCGCCGTCACGGGGCTTGTACTCCGTCAACCGCGGACTGTGGGGAACGACGATCGGCGGCGGCTGGACGCACGATCCCTGGAAACCCCCTCCCGAGGACGCCTGGGACGGCGTCGGCGACGCCGGCCCGTGCGAGGTGGTCGTCGGCTGGGAAGAGGGTTTGCCCGTCTCGCTCGACGGCCGGCCCCTCCGCGGACCCGAACTGGTCGAGGAACTCGCAGAGCTCACCCGCGCGAGGGGCATCGGCCGCGGGATCCATGTCGGCGAGACCGTCCTCGGGATCAAGGGACGGATCGGGTTCGAGGCGGGCGCGGCGGTCGTGCTGATCGCGGCGCACCGCGAGCTGGAGAAGCTCTGCCTCACCCGGTGGCAGGCGTTCTGGAAGGACCACCTGGCCCGCTTCTACGGAGACCGTCTTCACGAGGGCCAGGCTTTCGATCCGGTGATGCGGGACATCGAGGCGATGATCGCGAGTTCGCAGCGGCACGTCTGCGGCGAAACCCGCGTCCGTCTCGAGCCGGGCCGGTTCGCGGTGAACGGGGCCCGGAGCCCGCGCTCGCTGATGGCCCCCGACGTCGCACGCTACGGCGAAACCCACCACCTCTGGGACGGTTCCGAGGCGAGAGCGTTCGCCAAGCTCGCGGCGATCCCGTCGATCCTGGCAGCCCGGCGCGACGAGCGGCGGGCCGGCGCCGAGGAGGACAGGCCATGGCCGACACCGTACGCGTAAGGCTCGACCGGATCGCCTCCTCCACGGCGAACGCGAGGGTGCCGCGCGAACCTCTGCTCGGACCGTCCATCGTCTGCCGGGAGGGGTACGTGATCGCGGTCCGGATCCTCACCGACAAGCGGTCGTACAACGTCGTCGAGGACACGAGCGGCCGAATGGTTCCGCTCCGTCACGGCGACCTCCTGGCGGGGACTCTCGGCTCCCGAAAGGCGCTCAAGGGGTATGCGGGCGTCGTGCCGGAGGAGCTGCGTCCCGGCGATACCGTCCACGTGCTCAACCTCGGCGGTGTGCTGGGACGTTGCACCTCGGTGCACCCCGACCTCGGACCCCCGTTCGAGGCCGAGGTGCTCGGTGCCGTCCTCGACTTTCCCCGCACGGGCGATCGAATCGGCCGGCCGGCGCACATCCGGCGCGGTGCGATCCCTCCGGCGGAGAGCCTCGATCCGGGGCCGCCGATCGTCTTCGTGGCCGGCACCTCGATGAACAGCGGCAAGACGGCCGCGGCGGTCGAGATCATCCGCGGACTGACGCGCGCCGGCTGCAGGGTCGCCGGCGTCAAGCTCACCGGGGTGGCCCTGCGGCGGGACGCGCTGGCGATGCAGGATGCGGGGGCCCTGCTGGCGCTCACCTTCACCGACGCGGGAGCCGTGTCGACCGATCCCGACCTCGTGCTCCCGGTGGCGAAGGGCCTGCTCAACCACCTGGGGCGGCATCTCCGGCCCGACATCGTGGTCGCCGAATTGGGCGACGGGATCCTCGGCGAGTACGGCGTGCAAGCGATCCTCGCCGATGCCGAGCTGATGGGACGGTGCGCGGCGCTGGTGCTCTGCGCTCCCGACCAGGTGGGCGCGTGGGGCGGCGTGGAAATCCTGCGGCGCACCTACGGCATCGCTCCCTCGATCGTCGCCGGGCCCGCCACCGACACCGAGGTCGGTTGCCGCTATGTCCGGGACGCGCTCGGGCTGCCGGCCCACAATGCGCGCCGCGCGCCGGAGAGGCTCGCCGCCTGTCTTCTGGAGGTCGTCGGTGCCGCGCGGTGAGCCGATCCGCGCGGCGGTGCTCGGTGCTGCGGGCTACGCCGGCGGGGAGTTGCTCCGGCTTCTCTCGGGCCATCCGGGCGTCGGGAGCGTCCGCGCGTTCTCCGAATCGGCCGCCGGAAAGGCGTGGGCGGACGTCCATCCCGTGCTCGCCCACGGCCGAGAAGGACGGTTCGAGCCGTGCGAGCCGAAGGAGGCGGCGCGGTGGGCCGACGTGCTGTTCCTCGCCTGGCCTCACGGCCGCTCCCAGCGGGAGATCGGAGCCATCCTCGACGAGGATCCGCCGCTCGTGATCGACCTCTCCGCCGACTTCCGGATCGCCGACGCGAAGCTGTATCGCGCCGCCTACGGCGAGCCCGCGCGGGCCGATCTTTTCGGCACGTTCGCCTACGCGCTCGCCGACGTTCTGGGTGGAGAACTCCGCGGCCGGCGGCGGCTGGCCGCGCCGGGCTGTTTCGCGACCGCCGCCCTGCTCGCGCTCTTCCCCTTCGCCAGGCGGCTGGCCGCCCCGCCCGTCCTGTTCGCCGTCACGGGATCGAGCGGGTCGGGAACGCAACCCGCCCCGCGGACGCACCACCCGGTCAGGGCCCACAGCATGTGGGGGTACGCGCTGGCCGGGCACCGCCACGAGGCCGAGATCGTGCAAGCGCTCCGCCGCTGGCGGTCCGACGCCACGGCCGCGGCGATCCTGCTCCCGCACTCGGGCCCCTTCGTTCGCGGGATCCACCTGACCGCCCACCTGGACCTGGCTCAGGAGGATCCGGCCCCGCTCGCCACGGTGGCGGAGGCGTTCGCGGGCCGGCCGTTCGTGGTCCCCGACCCGGATCCTCCCGGACTGGCGACGGTCACCGGCACGAACTTCGCGCGTCTCCACGCCGCCGCCCGCGACGGAGGCCGGCGCATCGTCGTAACGGCGGTGATCGACAACCTCGTCAAGGGCGCCGCGGGTCAGGCGGTGCAGGCGATGAACCTGGCGCTCGGCCTGCCGGAGACGGACGGCCTGACGTTCGGAGGGTTCCATCCGTGCTGAAGGAGCTTTCGGAGCTGCCTGTCTACGAGCGGCTCGACTTCCGTCCCGTGCGTGGGCGCGGCTGCTACCTGTGGGACGCCGCAGGCCGGCGCGTCCTCGACCTGTACGCGGGGCACGCGGTCGCGCTCACGGGACACGCGCATCCCCGCGTCGCCACGGCCGTGGCCGAGCAAGCCGAAAGACTCCTCTTCTACTCCAACGCCCTGCCCCTCGAACCGCGGGAGCACCTGCTCGAAAGGCTCGCCCGGTTGGCGCCACCGGAGCTCGGCCACCTGTTTCTCGTCAATTCCGGCGCGGAGGCGAACGAGCAGGCGCTCGCCCTGGCGCGGCGCGCCACCGGCAGGGAACGCGTCGTGGTGATCGAGGGCGGTTTTCACGGGCGCACGCTGGCCACCCTCGCCTGCGCCGGAACGCCGCGCCACAGGGAACTCGCCCGCCGCGCCGGCGGCGGGGCGCTGGCCGCGCTGACCGACGTCTGTCCGTTCGGCGACACCCGGGCGCTGGAGTCGCTCGTGACGGACCGCACCGCTGCGGTGCTGGCGGAGCCGGTGCAAGGTCTCGCCGGTGCGCGCCCGCTTCCGACAGAGTTCCTCTGCCGCGCGCGCGAGCTCTGCGACGCGGCGGGGGCCGTCCTCGTCTTCGACGAGGTCCAGAGCGGCTGCGGGCGGACGGGCGCTTTCACCGCCGCCCAGCGGCTCGGCATCCGTCCCGACGCGATCACGCTCGCCAAGGGAATCGCGTCCGGCCTGCCGCTCGGCGTCCTGCTGGTGTCGGACCGCCTGGCGGAAGGGATCGGCAAGGGTGACCTCGGAAGCACCTTCGGCGGCGGGCCGGTGCCTTGCGCCGCCGCCGCCGCGACGCTGGCGGTGCTCGAGGAAGAGCGGCTCGCGGAGAGGGCGCGGGAGATCGGGGCGCTCATCGCGGGCGCGGCCGCACGGCTGCCGGGGGTGCGAGAGGTCCGGGGGGCCGGCCTTCTCCTGGGACTCGTGCTCGACCGCCCAGCCGCTCAGGTCCAACGGGAGCTTCTCGCGCAGGGCGTGCTCGCCGGGACCTCGGCCGACCCGTCGGTCCTGCGCCTGCTCCCCCCGCTCGTCGCCGGAGAAGGAGAGGCCGGTGAGTTCCTCGCCGCCCTCGAGAGGGTCCTGACGTGACCGTTCGCCATTGTCTCGCCACCGACGAGTGGGACGACCGCCGGGTGCTCCAGCTCCTCGACCGCGCGGCGCGCCTGAAAGCGGCGAACCGCGACGACGAGGCGCTCCGGGGAAAGCTGCTCGGGCTGGTGTTCTTCGACCCGTCGCTGCGCACGCGGGTTTCCTTCGAGGCCGCGATGGCCCGGCACGGGGGCCGGGCGATCGTGCTCGAGCCGGGACGGGGGGCGTGGGCCCTGGAGACCCGCCGCGGGGCGGTCATGGACGGCGGCGCGCCGGAGCACGTCGTCGACGCGGCGCGGGTGCTCGGCCGCTACGTGCACGCTCTGGGAGTCCGCGCGTTCCCCAAACTGGACGACTGGGAGGCAGCGCGCCGCGACGAGGTCGTCAGGACCTTCGCGGCCGAGTCCGGCGTCCCCGTGATCAACCTGGAGTCGGCCCGGCGACATCCCTGTCAGGGGCTCGCCGACGCCCTCACGATCCGCGAGCGCCTCGGCGAGGCCGCCCGCGAGTCCCGGTTCACCCTCGCGTGGGCTTGGCATCCGAAGCCGCTGCCGTGCGCGGTGCCGGTGAGCGCCGCGATCGCCGCCGCGCGCCTCGGAATGGAGGTCACCATCGCGCACCCCGAGGGGTTCGAGCTGGACGGGGAGGACGTGCGCTCGGTGGCCGAGGTCGCGCGGAGATGCGGCGGGCGTCTCGAGATCACGCACGACATCGACGAGGCGATCGCCGGAGCCGATGTCGTCTACGCCAAGAGCTGGGGCAGCCTCCGCGCCTTCGGCGACGCCGACGCCGCGCGGAAGCTCGCCGCGCCGTATCGCTCGTGGAGGATCGACGAGCGGAGGATGCGCGCCACGCGCGGCGGGAGAGGTTTTTTCATGCACTGCCTGCCCGTGCGCCGGAACGTGGTGGTGACCGACGGAGTCCTCGACGGTCCGTGGTCGGCGGTCGTGGACCAGGCGGAGAACCGGCTCCATGTGCAGCGCGCGCTGCTCCTGGAGCTTCTCGGAGGAGACCGGTGACGGACACGATGGTTCGAGCCCTCAAGGAGGCGCTCGACTACACGCGGCTGTACAAGGGGCAGACCTTCGTGGTGAAGATCGGAGGCGAGATCCTCGACCGCCCCGAACTCCTCGACGGCATCGCGGTTCAGCTGGCGCTGCTCGACTCGCTCTCGATCCGGCTGGCGGTGGTGCACGGGGGCGGCGTGCAGGCCACCCGTCTCGCCGAGCGCCTCGGCGTGCCCGTCCGGATGCAATCCGGTCGGCGTGTGACGACGCCGGAGATGCTCGAGGTGACGAAGATGGTGTACGCCGGTTCGCTCAGCGTCGATCTTCTGGCGGCCCTTCGCCGGCAGCAGGTCCGAGCCGTCGGCCTTTCGGGGGTGGACGCCGGGCTGGTCTCGGCGCGGCGGCGCCCCCCTTCCCCACCTCCGGGGGAGGACGGCGGTGAACCGGTGGACTGGGGAGAGGTGGGCGACATCGAGGCGGTCGACCGCAGCGTGCTCGACGCCCTGTTCGACCGCGGCATGGTGCCGGTGATCTCGCCGATCGCCGCCGACGGCCACGGGCGCCCCCTCAACGTGAACGCCGACGGCTTGGCCGTCGAGGTGGCGAAGTCGCTGGGAGCGGCCAAGCTGCTCATCCTCACCACGGCGCCAGGGCTGCTCCGCGACCCCGGCGATCCCGCCTCGCTGGTGGCGTTCGCCGATCCGGACGACCTCGAAAAACTCGTCGCGGAAGGCGCCGTCCGCGGCGGCATGCGACCGAAGGTCGCCGCCTGCCTCGCGGCCGTCCGGGGCGGGGTGAGAAGGACGCACATCCTCGACGGGCGCGTGCCCGACTCCTTGTTGCTGGAGCTGTTCACCGGAGCCGGCTGCGGAACGATGATCGTCGGGCGGCGCGAGAAGCGGGACTACAGCGAGCACGAACTGGCCCACGGGGGGAACGGAGCATGAGCGCCGCCGGGGCGGGCGGCACGCTCTGGGGCAGCGGCGAGCCGCTCGACCCCGCGTTGGACGCGTACACCGCCGCGGAGGACCGCGTCTGGGACCGGCGCCTCCTCTTGTGGGACATCGCCGGAACCATGGCGCACGTGCACGGCCTCGCCCGCGCGCGGCTGATCTCCGGCGACGAGGAAGCGCGTCTCCACTCGGCGCTGCGCGATGCCCTCGACGACGCCGCGGCGGGGCGTCTGACGGTGACCGGCGCGGACGAAGACGTGCACACCGCGCTCGAGCGCTACCTGACCGAGCGGCTCGGCGAGATCGGGGAGAAGGTCCACACCGGGCGGTCGCGTAACGACCAGGTGGCCGCCGATCTGCGCCTGCACATCAAGCACGGCCTCCTCCGCGCCGAGGAGCTGCTCGTCGACGCGGCCGGCGCCCTGATCGAGTTCGGCGCGCGACACCAGCGGGTCCTCTGGCCGGGCTACACGCACGGGCGGCGGGCGATGCCCTCCACGGTCGGGCTCTGGGCCGCCGGGTACGCGGAGCTTCTCCTCGACGATCTGGGACCGCTGGAGGCGGCCCGCGCGCTCGCCGACCGCTCGCCCCTCGGGAGCGCGGCCGGCTACGGCGTACCCCTCCCCCTCGAGCGGGAGGAGGTGGCGGAGCGGCTCGGCTTCGCCGGTCTCCAGGAGTGCGTCACCTCCGTCCAGGCGGCCCGCGGCAAGCTGGAAGGAGCCACGCTGGCGGCGCTCTGGTGCGCGGGCTGCGATCTGGGGAAGCTCTCCCGCGACGTCGTTCTCTTCTCCTCGGACGAGTTCGGCTTCCTGGTCCTTCCCCGTTCCCTCGCGACCGGCTCGAGCATCATGCCGCACAAGCGCAACCCCGATCTCTTCGAGCTGACGAGAGGACGCGCCGCCGAGATCGCCGGCCTCGCCATGCAGGTCATGGGCATCGCCATGGGACTTCCCGGCGGCTACCATCGAGACCTGCAGCTGACGAAGGGCCCGCTGGTGAAAGGGATCGATACCCTCTGCGACATGGCGCGCGCGGTCGGCTCGGCCGTCCCGCTGATCGAGGTCGATCCGGTGGCCTGCCGCCGGGCGGTCGACGCCGGCTGTCTCGCCACGGAGGAGGTGATGCGGCGCGTCGTCGAAGGCGTCCCGTTCCGGAGGGCCTACCGCGAGGTCGCCGCGGCGGTCGCCGCCGGCGAGCCGCTTCCCCGCCCCAGCGACGAGGAGATCCTGGCGCGCCGGGAGTCGTTCGCGGGGCCGTCTCTTTTCGAAAAGCTCGCCGCCAGGCGGCGCGAGGCGGAAGCCTCGGTCCGGCTCCGGCGCCTGCGCTTCCGCGAAGCGCTCGACGCGCTCGCCGGCCGTCCCTGGCCTTTCGAGGCGCTCCGGCCGTGACCCGCGAAGCGCGCCGCCGGCTCATCGCTTCCCTCGTGCGCTCCGAGGCGATCGGCACGCAGGCGGAACTCGTCGCCGCCCTCGCCCGGCGCGGCGTCCGTGCCAGCCAGGCGTCCGTCTCGCGCGACATCCGGGCGCTGGGGCTGGTGAAGATCGGCGGCCGCTACACCGTTCCCCGGCGCCCGCCGGCGGCCCGCGATCCACTCGCGGAGCGCGTCGAGGAGGCGCTCCTGTCGGTGGAAGCCGCGGGTCCGCATCTGCTCGTGATCCGGACGCCGGCGGGAGAGGCC
>RFHH01000055.1 GCA_003696075.1 Acidobacteriota bacterium | reverse complement strand
GCGCCACCAGAGCCCGCAGATCAGCGGCGGTCCGAGCGCCGCCCCCAGGCCGCCCCAGGCGAACAGGACGAGCCAGAAGACGAGGTCGCGGGCGGCCGCCGCGAGCAGCAAGGCGGCGGCGGCCGAGAGCAGGAGCGCGCGGCGGGAGAGCGCCAGGCTTTCCCCGGCGCTGCCGCCCTTGCCGCGGCCGAGGACGCGCTCGCCGATGTCGCGCGCCACCGTGGAGGCGACGACCAGCAGTTGCGAGTCGGCCGTCGACAGGATCGCCGCGAAGACGCCCCCCACGAGCAGGCCGTACAGGACCGGTCCGAACAGGTCGGAGGCGAGAACGAGGTAGACCGTCTCCCGATCGCCGCCCGGCAAGGCGCCGGCGTCGCCGAGAAGCGCGCGCCCCGCCATGCCGGAGGCGACCGCCCCGGCGCCGAGCAGCACGTTGAACACGGTGCCCCAGACGGCCGAGATCTTGAGGTTCCGGGGGTCGTCGACCGAGATGTACCGCACCAGGATGTGCGGCTGGCCCGGCGATCCGAGGCCGATGCCGAGAAAGCCGATGAGCGCCCCCGCCGAGATCGCCAGCGGATCGGGCAGACCGGGGTCGAGCGCCGCGAGCTTGTCCAGCAGCGCCTGCGGCCCGCCCAGGCGGGCGACCGCCGCCGCCGGCAGCGCGATCAGTCCGAACAGCATGATCACGGCGCGGACGACGTCGTTCCAGGCGACGGCGACGTAGCCGCCGAGCAGCATGTAGGCGAGGATCAGCAGGAGCGAGAGGACCAGCGCCGCGAACGGCGGGATGCCCAGCGCGGCCGTCAGCGTCTTCGCGCCGCCGGTGAGCTGCGCGGCCACGTAGGCGGTGAGGAACACCACCGTGATCGCCGCGCCGGTCAGGCGCACCGCCGACCCTCCGCCGTCGAAGCGCGCGGAGAACCAGTCGAACAGCGTGATCGCGTCGGTGCGCTGCGCCTCTTCCCGGAGGGGGCGGCCGATCAGCAGGAACTGCAGCGCCTCGACCGCGGTGTAGCCGGCGATCGCCCAGATGGCGCTCGCGCCGCGGGCGAACGCCATGCCGGTGACGCCGAGGACGAGCCAGGAGGACCGGCCGGAGGAAACGGCCGACAGCGCGACGACGACGCGGTTCATCGCCCGCCCGCCGACGAAGAAATCGCTCTCCGAGCGGGTCCGGTGCCGGGCGAACAGGCCCACCAGCACCGGCGCCAGCAGCGTCGCGGCAAAGGCCGCGAAGGCGAGCGGGTGCGCGAGTTCGGCCCACGGGTTCATGGCCGCAGAGTCTAGCGCGGCGGCGGGGCCGGCGTCCCTCGGGCCGTCCTATAATCGAACCGCTCGGCCCCCGTCCGCAGGGCGGAGGAGCCGCCCGTTCGAGTCGATGCCGCCGGCCGCGACAGGAAAACGCTCGGTGGCGGTCCTCGCCGCGATCCTGCTCGGCGCCTGCGTCCCCGCGCCCCGCGACAAGGTCGTGGTGCTGGGCTTCGACGGGCTCGACCCCGTCGCGCTCGAGACGCTGATGGGGGAGGGGAGGCTGCCGCACTTCGCCAAAGCGGCCCGCGAGGGAACGTTCACCCGGCTGCGCAGCATGATGCCGATGTGGAGTCCGGTCATCTGGACCACGATCGCCACGGGCCGGAGGCCGGACGAGCACGGCATCATCGAGTTTTCCGTGTTCGATACGGAGCGCGGCAAGCGCGTGCCGAGCATGAGCTTGATGCGGCGCGTGCGCGCCCTGTGGAACATCGCGTCCGACGCCGGCCGGACCGTCGACGTCGTCGGCTGGTGGGCGACCTGGCCGGCGGAACGGGTCAACGGAGCGATCGTCTCCGACCACTTCAACTACCACTTCACGTTCCGCCAGGGTCTCGAGGGGGAAGACTCGACGCAGGGAAAGACCTATCCGCCCGAGCTGCTCGACGAACTCGCTCCGCTGGTGGTGACGCCGGACGACATCGGGTACGAGCAGGCCCGGCCGTTCATCGACGTGCCGCGAGAGGAGTTCGATCGGCCGTTCGATTTCGACTTCGACGACCGGGTCGCGCACTTCCGCTGGGCGCTGGCAGCGGCGCGGACGAACGAGCGGATCGGGCTGCACCTGCTGCGCCGCGATCGCGCCGACCTGACGATGGTCTACATCGAGGGAACGGACACGGTCGGCCACCTCTTCGGGCACCTGTTCAAGGCGCCCGAGCTGGGCGGTCCGCTGGCGGAGCAGCAGCGGCACTTCGGCCACGCCGTGGAGCGCATGTACGAATACGCCGACGAGATCCTGGGGCGCTTCCTCGACGAGATCGACGACCGGACGACCCTGGTGGTGCTCTCCGACCACGGATTCCGTTTGGGCGAGCTTCCCGCCGATCCCAGGGCGGCGCTCACGATGGGGCGCACGGGCGCCAACATCCACCGGAAGGAGGGCGTCCTGATCCTCTACGGGAACCGCGTTCGCGCCGGTGCGGTGCCGCAGGAACGCCCGACCGTCTTCGACGTGGCCCCGACCGTGCTGGCGCTGCTCGGCCTGCCGGCGTCCCGGGAGATGCCGGGGCGCGTGCTGACCGATCTGGTCGAACTCGACCCGCCGCCGCGGATCGCGACCTACGAAACGGAGCCGCTCGAATCGGCGCCGCTCCAGGCGGACGCGGCGGTCGACGAGCGGATCATGCAGCGCCTCGAAAGCCTGGGTTACGTCGGCGGCGAGCTGAAGCCCTCCCCGCGAAAGGCGCGGGTGACGGCCGCGGTGTTGTACGAGATCGGGCGCAAGAAGGAGGCGCTCGAGGCGTACCAGCGGCTCGCCGCCGAGAACCCGGACGACCCCGACATCCTGGTGGCCCTGGGCGGACTGCTGGGGGAGATGGGCCGGTGGGACGAGGCGGAAGAGCACCTGGAGCGGGCGCGCCGGCTCGACCCGATCCATCCCGGCGCCCTGCACAACCTCGCCGTGCTGGCCGAGCGGCGCGGCGACCTCCGGCGCGCGCTCGAGCTGTACGGCGAGGTGATGCGCTACTACCCCGATTACGAACCGACGAGGACGGCGCTCGAGCGGCTCCTCGGACCGGAGGGGATGCAAGAGGCGGCGCAAGCGGGCGAAGACCGGCGGCTTTGGGATCTGCTGAACGAGGCGCAGCTCCTCGCGCGCCGGGGCCTGTTCGACGAAGCGCTGGACCGACTGGACCGGGCGCAGGCCCTCGCGCCGGACGAGCCGGCCGTCTACCAGTACCGGGCGAACGTCTTCGTCCTGACCGGGCAGCGCGACCGCGCGGTGGCGGAGCTCCGAAAGGGCCTGGAGCTGGAGCCGGACAACGCGCTGTTCCGCGAGAACCTCCGCCGGCTCGGCGTCGAACTCCCGGTTCCCGGCCGCCGGTGAAGCCGGCTTTTGCCCTTCTTTTGCTTTCGCCGGGGCTTTCCGGTCGCGAACTGGGGGACACCTGCGTAACATGAATTCGCCGGCGGGAGACCGTCGCCCCAGCCGCACGGCCGCGAGGCGGCCGGGGGGTGCGAATGGGAGCCGGGCTTTCCCCGAGCCGGGTCGTCACGCCCGTTCGCCTGACGGCGTTCGCCACGGTCGCGGCGTGCTGCCTTTCCGCCACCGCCCAGATGGAGCCCCGCCCCGTGGGGCCGATCCGGCGGGCGAGCGAGTCGGAGCCAGCTCACGACGCGCGGGTCGCGGTGTCGAACCGGGGGACGTTCGTCATCACCTGGACCACCGACGCCGACCCGCAGAACCTGTTCGTCCGGCGGTTCGATCGCGCCGGCAACCCGATCGGTCCCGCGATCCCCGCCAACGGATCGACGCCGAAGGCGGACGACCCCCGGATCGCCACCGACGACCTCGGCCGCTTCGTACTGGTGTGGTCGGGCTGGGAGCAGGGAGTCGGGACGCGCCTGTTCGAGCGGTTGTTCGACTTCGACGGAACGCCGCTGACCCAGCCGGCCTGGATCAACACCGAGCTCCCCGACGACCGAGACGTGGCGATGGATTGGGCGGGGAACTACGTCGTGGTGTGGGAACAGGCCAGCCCCGTTTGTGCCTTCGACGCCATGGGTCAGCTCTTCGACCCGCGCGGCGCCCCGAAGACCCCGCCGTTCCTGATCGCCAACCCGACTCACGGTTACATCTCGGCCGCGTTCGATCGCGGCGGTGACTTCGTCACCGGATTCGAGGTCCACTTCGTCGGTTCTTCGTCCAGCTCCGCGAGCACGCAATACATCTACCCGTACGTCTACGCGCGCCGCTTCGATTCGGCGGGGAATCCGAAGAACGATCAGGTCTTCGTCGGCTACAGTTACGGCCGGTGGTTCTATGCCCACCCGAAGGTCGGGAGCGACGCCGCCGGCAACTACGTCGTCGCCTGGCGCAGCGGGTGGAGCCATCTCGATCACCCGATCAGCACCAAGCTGTTCGACCGCTTCGACAACGTGACGCGCGACGAGCGGGAGGTCGACCCCGAGCGGGGGAATTCCGGTTTCTCGCT
>RFHH01000054.1 GCA_003696075.1 Acidobacteriota bacterium | reverse complement strand
TGCCGGTTTCCCCGGCCGCCGGTCCGAGCGACCGAGCGCCCTCGAAGAGGACTCCGCCGGGGCGCGCGTCGGCGGCTTGGCCGCGACGAGCGCGGCCGTACGGATGGCCGGACGGTCCGGCGGGCGTCCGGCCGCGGAAAGGCCGGCTCCGTTTCGGAAAGGCCGAGGCCCCGGCCGGCGAGCCGATCCGGCGCTGCGGCCGAGGGCTTGGCGAATGATCCGGGCTAGAATGCCCCGAAGGCCCGGCCGGAGGGCCGGCCGGGAAGGGGTGAAGCCGAAAGAGAGAGGCGCCAGATGAAGATCAGCGTGGACCAGACGGGGAAGGTCACCATCCTCCGCCCGCAGGGCGCGGTCCGGGTCGGCGAGGGGGACGTCGCCCTGCGGAACGTCGTCAAGGAACAGCTCGATCAAGGCCGGAAGCTCATCGTCCTCGACATGGAATCCGTCAGCTTTCTCGACAGCGCCGGGCTGGGTGAACTCGTCGCGGCCCTCAAGCGGGTTCGGGAGGCCGGGGGCGACCTGAAGATCGCCCACGTGAGCCAGCGTGTCTCCGACGCCCTGCACGTGACGCAGCTCACCCGGGTCCTCGACGTGTACAAGGACGTCACGGAAGCGATCGCCTCCTTCCTGTGATTTCGCGGCTCCGGGACGACAGGATCCGGCGAGGCCGGCGCCGACCGGCGAACCGGAGGCAAGCTGGCGCCCGTTCCCGCCTCCTCGGGGGGATCGCCGCTTGGGCCCCCGGCGCGGCGGCGCTGGCCCTCGCAGCCGGACCGAGCGCACTCGACCACGTCGACCCGGGCGTCGCGATCCCGCCGCCGAGAATCCGCGTGGCGCTCAGCGCACCCGAGGAAGCCGTGCGGGTCGGGGCGACGGAGGGACCGCTCCTGCTCTTCGATGCGGCGACGGGCCGCCCGCTGTGGAGCGAGGACCGGGCTCCGGGAGAGGTGATCGTGGTCCCCGAAGGGGAAAAGGTCGCCAGCGGCCGGAAGGTCTACGCCGTTCAGGTCGGAGCGTTCCGCGACGAGGGGGCGGCACGGGCCCTCGCGCGGCGGCTGGAGCGGGAGCACCGCGTTCCCGCACGGGCCGTCCGGGACGCGCCGCGGGGCGTTTTCCGGGTGCGCGTGGGTCGGGCGCCGGAGGCGCGCGCGCTCGCCGGCCTGCTGGCGGCGCTGCGCTCCGGTGGATTCCCGGACGCCTGGGTGGTCGCCGAGCCGGAGGCGTCGTTCGAGGCGACCGGATTGAAGCTGGTGGACGCCCGGTGGCGGGTTCGCTCCGCCGGCACGTCCGCGATCGTGGCGGCGGCCCCCGGAGGGCTCGTCACGCAGGAGGGCCGCCCGTACCGCGGCGTGCTGGAGATACGGGTGACCGACCGCGGCACCCTGCTCGTCGTGAACGAACTCAATCTCGAGCAGTACCTGCGGGGTGTCGTTCCGGAAGAGCTGGGCCCCGGCGCGTTCCCCGAGCTGGAGGCGCTCAAGGCCCAGGCGGTGGCCGCCCGGACCTACGCGTACGCGAATCGCGGGCAGTTCGCCGAAGCGGGCTTCGACATCTGCGACACCCCGCGCTGCCAGGTCTACGGCGGGCAGGCGAGCGAGCATCCGCTCAGCGACCGGGCGGTGGCGGAGACCGCGGGCGAGATCCTCGTCTTCGACGGACAGCCGATCAATGCCCTGTACACCTCGACATGCGGGGGGCACACGGAGGACGCAGCCGTCGTGTTCCCGGAAATGGCGGCGCCCTACCTGCGCGGGGTGCCGTGCCGCCCCGAGCAGGAGGAGCTGGAGCGTTCCTGGGTCGAGATCGAGGGGGCGGGGGTCGGCGATCCCGGCCCGGGGCCGGATCCTCTCGGCCTCGCGCGGCTCGTGGCCCACGGACTCGCCGGGCCGGAGATCCTTCGCGCCGCCTGGCGGCGCCAGCGGGTCACCGGAGCCGATCTGACGGCGCTGTTCGGCGCCCTCGCCCGCCGGGCCGGACGGCCGGCACCGGCGCCGATCGGAGGCCGCCCGACCCGACTCGAGGCGTGGCGCTGGTGGGCGCGCGGCCTGGGGCTCGCCGGCCCTCTCATCGAATCGTCGGTCCCCGACGGGCCGCTCGACCCGCTCCTTCCCGTCGACGATGCGGGCGCGCTCGCCCCGGAGGATCGCCTCCTGGTCGCCGCCCTGATGGCAGAGGGCCTCGTCGTCCCGGAGGATGCGGGACGTCTCGCTCCGGCCGCGCACCCTTCCCGCGGAGAGGCGCTCACCTGGGTCTTGCGGCTGGCCGAGCGCTACGGCCTCGTGCCACTCGAGGACGGGCAGATTCAGGGTTCGGGCGCCGCGTTCCGGGTGCGCTCGGGCCGGGTGGTCCGGGATCTCCCGCCGGATGCCGCCCCGTGGATCGTCGCCGAGACGGGGGGCCGCTGGCACTGGGTCAGGTCGGTCCGGCTGCTCTCCGGGGACACGGTGCGCCTCGTGACCGACCCCGGCGGGCGCATTCGGCTGCTAGCCGTTCCGGAGCGGCAGGGGGTGGCGGACGACCGGTCCAGCGGTCGTTTCCGCTGGACCCTCGTCCGGGACCGGCGGGAGTTGGAGCGCTCGTTGGCGGAGGTGGCACCGGTGGGCGCTCTGCGCGACTTGCGGGTGCTCGAGCGCGGGATCTCGGGCCGCGTCGCGCGGCTCGAGGCCATCGGCACCGCGGGCCGGGCGGTGGTGGAGGGATTCCGCCTGCGGCGTGCCCTCGGGCTGCCGGAGACGTTGTTCGGGGTGGAGATTCAGCGGGACGAGGACGGCCTCGTCCGGCGCGCCCTTTTCGAAGGGCGCGGGTGGGGGCACGGCGTCGGCCTGTGCCAGTACGGCGCTTTCGGGATGGCCTCCCGGGGGAAGAGCTACCGGGAGATCCTCGCGCACTACTACACGGGAGCGAGGATCGCCCGCATCGACGCGCCATGAGACGCGATCCGCGCAAAGCGGCCCGCGACGCCACGGACGGACTGCTCCTCCTCGGGGCGCTCCTGGCCGTCTACGTGGCGGGCCTGCAGCTCTGCGGAGCCCTGGCCGCCTGCCGGTGATGAGTGGCGCACGCGCAAGGTTCCCGCCGACGGTGGCCGTCGTCGGGCCCACCGGGACCGGGAAGACGGGCTTGGCCGCGGCCCTGGCCGACCGGTACGCCTGTCGCCTGATCTCCTGCGACGCGGTGCAGGTCTACCGCGGGCTGGACGCGGCCACCGCGAAACCGAGCGGAGCGGAGCGCCGCCACCGGTGGGCGCTGGTCGATTGGCTTCCGCCCGAGCGGGACGCCGACCTCGGGCGCTGGGTCCGGGCGGCCGAGGCGGAACTCGTCGAAGCGGCCCGGCGGGACGAGCTTCCCGTCGTGGTGGGCGGCACCGGGCTCTACCTGCGCGGGTTGGCGAAGGGGGTCACCCCCGCGCCGCGGCGCAGGCCGGAGCTCCGCGCGCGGCTGGATGCGATCGCCAGGCGGCGCGGGGTGCCGTTCCTCCACCGGATGCTGCGGCGGATCGATCCGGAAGCGGCCGCCCGCCTCCGCCCCGGGGACCGCCAGCGGATCGTCCGGGCGCTCGAGGTGCGCCTGGTCGATCCGGCGAGCCGGCCGGCGCCGCTGCAGACGGACTGGCGGGGCCCGGACCGCTTTCCGCTGCTCCGGCTCGGCCTGCGGCTGCCCCGGGAGCGACTCGCCGAACGTCTCGACGCCCGCGTGGAGGAGTTCTTCGCGGCGGGGTTGGTCGACGAGGTCCGCCGGCTCCTCGGGCAGGGCGTCCCCCGGTCGGCCAACGCGCTCAAGGCGATCGGGTACAGGGAGGTCGTGGCCTGGCTGGAGGAGGGAGGCGCTCCGGATCGCCTCCCGCAGGTGATCGAGCTGGTCAAGCGGAACACCCGCCGCTACGCGAAGCGCCAGATGACTTGGTTCAGGGGCGAACCCGGCGTGCGCTGGCTGGAGGCCGACGCTCCCGGCCTCGTGGACGCCGCCGAGCGGATCGTCATCGAGTGGCTCCGGGAGATCGGCGCGCGCGAGCCCCGCCGTCGCCTATAATCCGCCCATGGCCGGAGAGTCCGATCTGCAGGCGAAGCTGCTGGAGCGCCTGCGCCAGAACGGCGCGGTGGTGGCGGTGTGGCTGGTCTCGGGCAAGCGCCTGATCGGGCGGCTGCGGGGCTACGATCGCTACACGATCGTTCTCGACCACGGGGGGGCCGAGCACGTGGTCTTCAAGCACGCCATCGCCACGATCGGGCCCGCGCGCGGGGATTGAGCGCTCCGGCCCGCCTCGCGGTCAGCGGCGGAAGAGCCCGCCGCGACCGGCGGTTTCGGTGCTGAGCTCCCGCACGCGCGCCTGCAGGCGCTCGATCTTCGCCTCGTACTCGGCGCGCTGCGCCTCCATGGCCCGCGCGATGCGGTCCCGCTCGTCCTGGAGTGCCCGCAGCCGCTGGTCCTGCTCCGCATCGGCGTTCCGCAACTGGTCGAGTTGCGCCTGCAGCTCGGCGATCCTCGCGTCCCGCTCGGCGATCGCCTGCTGGTGGCGCTCCTGGAGCTCGTCGTAGAGGCGTTCGATCTCCATCAGGCGGTGGATGCGCGAGAAATCGGCGTCGGAAGCCATCTCCTGTTCCTCCCCCGGGGCGTCGGTCGCGTTCGCGGAGTAGAGCAGCTTGCGGAGCAGAAGGTCGAGGTCGCCCGGGTTCGGCGAGGCCTCGAGAGCCCGCTCGCGGGTGATGACCCTGTTGACGACCAGCGCCGCCAGGGACTGATTCATCGTCTGCATTCGGTGGTACGAAACCGACCGCTCCATCTCCTCTTGCAGCTCCCCGATGTTCCCGTCCCGGATGAGCTTGCTGATCCGCGGCGTGGCGCGGAGGATCTCCACGGCGGCGACGAGCCCGCTCCCGTCCGCCCGCTCGACGAGCTGCATGCTGACCACCGCCTGGAGGACGTGAGACAGCTGCTGGCGCACCTGCCGCTGCTGCTCCGCCGGGTACATGTCGATGATGCGGTCGATGGTCTGGGCCGCGGAGTTCGTGTGCAGGGTCGTCAGCACGAGATGCCCGGTCTCCGCCGCGGTCAGCGTGGTCTCCATCGTCTCCAGGTCGCGGTTCTCACCGACCATGATCACGTCCGGATCCTGGCGAAGCGCGTTGCGGAGAGCGTCGGGAAAGCTGGTGGTGTCCGACCCGACCTCGCGCTGGGTGACGACGCCGAGGCCGTCGGTCAAGAGGAACTCGATCGGATCCTCGATCGTCACGACGTGGACCAACCGCTTGCTGATGATCTCGTGGATCAACGCGGCGAGCGTCGAGGACTTTCCCGATCCGGTCGGTCCGGTGATGATCACCAGGCCCTGCCGCAGATCGGCGAGTTCCTTGATCGCCTCGGGGAGCCCCCATTCGTCGATCGTGGGGAAGTGGATCGGCACGCGCCGGAAAACGGCTCCGAGCGTTCCTCGCTGGTAGAAGATCGTCGCCCGGAAGCGCGACATCCCGCCGACGGAGTGTCCGAACTCCACGCACAGCTTCTCTTCGAGAATGCGCTGCTGCTGCGGTGTGAGGATCTCGCGCAGCATCCGGTCGAGATCTTCCGGCCGGAACGGGGGCGCCTTGAGGGGGAGGAGGCGGCCCTTCAGCCGCACCAGCGGCGGGCGCATCGGTTTGAGGTGAAGATCCGACGCCTCCTTGTCCACCAGGAACTTCAGCAGACTGCGCAGCGTCGGCACCGCCTTCCTGGGGCCTTCGGCGACCGCTCGACTCACCTGGCGATCCCCTTCCGGTCGCGCGACCGGCCCTCCCCCCGCGGGCGGCCGGGCGACGCGCCGACGGAGCGAATCTAGGTCCGGCCGCGCCCGGGGGCCACGCGCGGCCGGGCGGTAGAATCCCCCGCATGAAGCCCTTCGAGTCGCTGCTGCGGCAACTGACGGTCGCCAACCAGCTCACCCTCCTCCGGCTGGCCGCCGCGCCGGCCCTCGCCCTGGCCCTCCTCAACGGCCTGCCGGGGTTGGCGTTCGGCCTGTTCGTGGCGGCCGCGGTGACCGACCGGCTCGACGGCCTCGCCGCCCGCCGGTTCGGACAGCAGACGGCTCTGGGTGCGTTCCTGGATCCGGCGGCGGACAAGCTCATGATGCTCGTCAGCTACGTGGCGATGGCCATGCCGGATGCGCCGCGGCCCTTCCCCGACTTCCGTCTGGCCTGGCACGTGCCGGCCTGGCTGGCGCTCCTCGTCGTCGCCCGGGACGTGCTGATCGTGCTCGTGGCCGCCGCCCTGTACCTCGCGACCGACGTCCGGAGCTTTCCTCCGACGCGCCTGGGGAAGTGGACGACCGGCTTCGAGATGGGCACGGCCGGCGGGTTCCTCCTGGCGAACGTGTGGACCGGTTTCCCGCCGCTCCTGCTCCATGCCGGGGCGGCGGTGACGGGAGCGCTGGTGGTCGCGTCGGGGTTGCAGTACCTGCTCCGGACGCGGCGCCGCCTCGCGGCCCTGGACTCGCGGGCGTCGGGCTGAGGTCATCGGGCCGTGCGCATCGACGACCACGTCCTCGACCGGCTCGAGTGGGCCTCGGTGCTCGAGATGGTGGCCGGGCACGCCCGGACGCCGATGGGCCGGAGGCGGATTCTCGAGCTGCGCCCCCGGGCCGACATCGAGAGCACCCTCGCGGAGCATCGCCGCGTCGAGGAGATCCGCCGCCTCCACGCCGAGCAGGGCCGGTTGCCGATCGTCGAGGTCGCCGACCCCGGGGAGGTGCTCACCGCGCTCGGGATCGCCGGAAGGGTTCTCGGGGGGATCGAGATCTACGAGACGGTCCGACTCCTCGACGTCGCGGCGGAGGTGGCGGAGGCCCTCAGAAAGCTCGATCCCGACCGGTACCCGGAGCTCGCCGCCGACTGGGCCCGCTTCCCCGACCTCGGCGGGGTGCGCGCCGCGATCGGAGGGAACGTCACACCCACCGGGCATGTCGAGGACCACGCCTCCCCCGAGCTCGCCCGCCTCCGCCGCGAGATCCGCCATCTGAGCGACCGCCTGACCTCGATCCTGGAATCGCTCCTCGACGCGGAGTGGACGCGTCCGGTCCTGCGCGACCGGTACATCACGGTCCGGAACGACCGCTTCGTCCTCCCGGTGCGCGTCGACACTCCCCGGAGGTTCCCCGGAATCGTCCACGGGAGGAGCGGCTCGGAGAAGACCCTCTTCGTCGAGCCGATGGAGACGGTGGAGATCAACAACCAGCTCGTCCGGCTGAAGGACGAGGAGGCGGAGGAGGTCGAGCGGATCCTCGCCGGCTACACGGAGCTCCTCCGCGGGTGCCGGGCCGAGATCGCCGAGACCTCCCGCGTGCTGGCGGACATCGACCGGCTCGAGGCGGTCGCCGCGTGGGCGGACGCCGCCGATGCCTGCCGCCCGCAGCTGGGCGAGGGGGGACTCACGCTGGTGCGGGCGCGGCACCCCGTGCTCGAGCGATCCCTGGCCCGCTCCGGCCGCCGGTTGATCCCGCTCGACATCGACATCGATCGGGAAACGCGGGTGCTGGTGATCTCGGGTCCCAACGCCGGCGGGAAGACGGTGGCGTTGAAGACGATCGGCCTGCTGGCGCTCATGGCCCACGCCGGCCTTCCGGTGCCCGCCGAGCGGGCGCGCTTCCCCCTGTTCGGCGCGGTGATGGCCGACATCGGCGATCAGCAGTCGATCGACGACGGTTTGTCCACCTTCGCCAGCCACGTGCGCAACCTGGCCGCCATGGTGCGGGAGGCGGAACCGCCGGCCCTCGCGCTCGCCGACGAGATCGGCACCGGGACCGATCCCTCCGAGGGCGCGGCCCTCGGGATCGCCGTCCTCGACCGCCTCCGGCGCCGCGGCGTCCACGTCGTCGCCACCACCCATCACCAGGCGGTGAAGACCTGGGCCTACCGGACGCCGGGAGCGCTCAACGCGGCGGCGGAATTCGACGAGCGGACGCTCCGGCCCACCTACCGCATCGTGCCCGGCGTGGCGGGCGCCTCGATCGGCCTGACGATCGCCGAGCAACTGGGGCTCCCCCGGGAAGTGGTCGAGGAGGCGCGGCGGCGGCTCGACCCCGCGGGGGCGGAGGCGGCGCGCGAGCTGGAAGCGATCCGGCGGACCGCCGCCGAGATCGAGCGCGAGCGCGAAAACTACGTCGCCCGCCGGCGGGAACTGGAGGCCCGGCTCGAGAAGGAACGCGAGAAGCTCGCCCGCACGCGGGAGCGCTTGCGCGAGGACTGGGAGCGCCAGGTCAAACAGCGCCTGGAGGAGTTGCGGCGGGAATCGCAGCGCATCCTCGACGAACTGCGCCGGTCGCGCGACCGCCGGGCCCTCGAGCGCTCGCGCGCCGAAGCGCTGCGCCGGCTCGAGCGTCGCTACGGGCCGCGGGAAGAGCCGGTTCCCGAGCGGCCGCGAGGCTGGAGCCCTCGCGCCGGCGAGCGCGTCCTCGTCGCCTCGTTGCGGAGGGAGGGTGTCGTGCGGTCGGTGAGCCACGGCCGGGCGCAGGTCGAGCTGGGGCGCTCCGTGTTCACCGTGGCCGCCGAGGATCTGCGTCCCGGCTCCGGAGGGGCCGCCCCGGCCGCGGTGAGGAAGGCACCTCCGGACCGCCCCGGCGTCCACGCCGAACTCTCGCGGCGGGAGGTTCCGCGCGAGCTGATCCTCATCGGCAAGAGGGTGGACGAGGCGCTCCCGGAGCTCGACCGGTACATCGACGATGCGTGCCTGGCGGGGTTGGAGGAGGTGCGGGTGGTGCACGGGATCGGGACCGGCCGGCTGCGGGCGGCGGTCCGCGCCCGCCTCGAGGACAACGAAGAGGTCGCCTCGTGGCGGGAGGCGGAGCCGCACGAAGGGGGTGCCGGGGCCACGATCGTGCGGCTGGCCCGGGAGGAATCGTGACGCCGGGACGCCGCGCCGCTCTCCTCGGCGCCGCGGCGGCGCCCTTCCTGCTGGCGGCCGCGCTCACCGCCTTTCCCGAGCTGGCGTTGGGAACCTGGCGGCTCGCGGCGCGATGGCGCTACGGAGCGCGCGCGGGGGAGATCGAGGCCGGGGACGCGCGCCTGCGATACCTGGAGGTCGGCCGCGGCCGGCCCGTTCTGCTCCTGCACGGCCTTCGGGGGGAGGGGACGGTTCTCCTTCCTCTCGCCCGGGAACTGGCGCGCCGCGGTTTCCGGGCC
The DNA here is from genome assembly GCA_003696075.1 of Acidobacteriota bacterium. Lineage (NCBI taxonomy): Bacteria > Pseudomonadati > Acidobacteriota > Acidobacteriota bacterium. The sequence goes on along the minus strand of RFHH01000054.1, from coordinate 32,373 downwards.
GTGACCATCGACCTTCCGGGTCACGGCCGTTCCCCGGCACCCATCCGGCCGCTCGACATCGGCGCCGCCGCGAACCTGCTGCTCGAGGCGGCCGGGCGGCTCGAGATGGGCCCGAGGCCCGCGCTCGTGGGGCATTCGCTCGGCGGGTGGATCGTCGCCTACGCCGCGCTTCGGGACCCGGGGCGGTGCGGGCCGGTCGTGCTGGTTTCCTCTCCCGGGCTGCCCTTCGATCCGCCACCGCTCCCCCAGCTGCTGTCCACGACCGTCGCCCAGGCCCGCGCGAGCCTCCCGCTTCTGTTCGCCCGGCCGCCCCGCTTCGTGCCGGCGCCGCTGCTGTGGATCGCGGTGCGGCGCCCGGCGGGGACCTCCGCTGCGCTGCTCGCGTCCGCCCTGTCCGGCCGGTTCCTCCTCGACGGCCTGCTCGAAGGGCTCGCCGTGCCGGCCCTGGTCATCTTCGGCGAGCAGGACCGGCTGGTCCCGCCCCGGATCGGCCGGGAGATGGCCGATCGCATCGGCACCCGATTCGAGATCGTTCCGGGGGCCGGCCACATGGTGGTGTGGGAGCGTCCGGCCGCCACGGCGGAGCGGATCGGCGCCTTCCTCGCCGCGCCGCCGTCAGCTCCGGAATAGGGGGCCGAGAAACGGATCGTCGCGCAACCGCTCGAGAGCGGCCTCGTCGTTACGGGCCGCCCGGGCGATCAGCTGGTGGCGGTCGAGGGCGAGGGCCCGCGTGATCGCCGCGACGGCGCGGTCCCCCTCGCCGAGGCGCTTGAGGGCGATGCCCCACGCGGCGAGGATGTCCGCGCGGTGCGGATGGCGCTTGGCGAGGTCCTCCAGCAGCCCCGCTGCCTCACGCCGGCGCCGCGGGTTGCCGATCAGCAGCAGCGCCAGGTGGAACGCCACCTCGGCGTCGTCCGGGTGATCCTCCATGGCGCGTTCGAGGTGCTCGACCGCCTGTGCCCGATTTCCCGCGCGCGCTGCGGCGCGGGCGAGCGCGAGCCGCTGCCGGGCCATCTCCTCCGGCCGGCGTGCGACCTTCTGCCGCCGGCGCTGCTGCCAGGCGCGGTACTCGGCCGGATCGGTCAGGATCTTCAACGCCTCGTGCACGAGCCGGAAGGCGCTTTCCACCTGTTTGTGATACCGGGCGAGGGGCCCGCCCCGGAAGCGGTCGGGATGGAAGCGGCGCACGGTGCGGTAGTACCCGCGGCGCACTTCGTCCACGTCCGCGCCGGGCTCGACGCCCAAGAGCCGCTCGAGCTGCTCGGCCGCCGCCGCCTTGAGCCACTCCTGCAGCTCCTCTTCGCGGACGTGATGCGTCTCCGCGGCATGCCGGGGAGGCTCGGCCTCCGCCAGGAGGCCCGCCGCCCAGAGGACCTCGAGCCCGGCCGTATCGCGCTCGGGGGCGAGGGCGCCGAGCGCGATCGGCTCCTTCGCTCGTTCGAGAAGCGCCCGCTCCTCAGGCCGGAGTTCGATTCCCTCGAGCTCCTCCGCGCCGATCCGGGCGACCACGTAGGGCGGCAGAACCGGCCGGCGGGGCGGGGCGACGCGGCGGGCCACCTCGAGGGCCGCCGCGACGGCGGGCAGGTCCGCCGTCGGCTCTTCACCCAGCTCGGCCCGACCGGCGTGCAGGGCGTAGCGAGCGTCGCGCCACGCGGCCGCCTCGCACAGCAGCTCGACGATCTGGTCGCGCAACCACCCCCGCACCTGGCCGGGGGTCGCCAGACCGCGCTCCACCAGGACGGCTCCGGCCAGGGGCCGGCGCGCCAGGCGCTGCTCGAGCGACACGGCCTTCCAGTCCTCGACGTCGAGGCGACCCGACTCGCGGGCCCACTCGTACAGGCGGTCCTCGAGGGCGTTGGAGACGACGACGAGAACCCGCCCCTCCTCGAGCACGAACCGCCGGACGAGCTTCCGGCGCGTGACGTCGAGCGCGCCGGTGGCCCGGAGCCGACCGAGCCACCCGAGGAGAGAGGGCAGGGGATACTGCGCCAGCCGCCCCTCGGCGGGAAAGGTCAGCTCCGCTCCGGCAGCCACCGCCGCCATTCGTCGACGAGCTCCTCGCGTCCGGCGCCGAAGGCGCCGAGGAAAGCATCGTCCTCCGGCTGTCCGCGGGCCAGCCGCTCCACCAGCCACAGGAGCCGGGTGCGCGAGTAGCGGGAGTCGAGGAACGCGACGAAGGACAGCGATGCAGGGTAGGAGAACGGCTCGAGGTCGAGCCGCCCCTCCGAGGCGGCGCGGGCGAGGGCGGGGCGGACGGTGTCCGGATCGCGCGGCTCGAGGAGCTGCGCCAGCCCCTCGTGAAGCCACCGGGGGAGCGGTCCGGCCGCCTTGGCCCGCAGCAGGGCGTGCACCAGCTCGTGGCGGGCCACCCGGCGTACCGCCGGGGTCACGCGTTCGATCCCGCCGGCCGGCAGCCGGATCTTCCCGTCGTACAGCCCCGCGACCTCGCGTCCCGTCCCGGTCGTTTCGTGGAACTGGCGGCTGGTGTACAGGATCACTGTGATCGGCTCGGTGGGGTAGACCTCGAGCTCTCTCGTCAGCTCGTCCCAGGCGTCCTCGAGAACCTCGACGAGCAGCTCGCCGGCGGCGTCGTCCCGGTCGCCGTCGTACCGCACCTCGAAATGGCGGGAGAGCGTCCGCCGGTACCCGCGCTCCGCAGAAAGGTCGCGCCGGACCTTTTCCAGCCGCGCGCGAAGGCCCGCATCGCCGGGTCGCTTTCTCAGGGCTGCGCGGAGGTCCTCGAGCGCGTCTTCCAGGCGGTTGGCGCGGTAGAGGATCTCCCCGCGGAGCTCGAGGAGCCACGGGTCGTCCGGATCGGCGGCGAGTCCCGTTTCGACCACCGCCTCGGCCCGGCGGGAGCGCCCGGCGCGCAACTCGAGCCAGCCGAGTTCGACCCGCGCCACGCGATGCCGCGGCAGCAGGCCGAGGGCGCGCTCGTACTCGTCTTCCGCGGCATCCAGCTCCCCCCGCTCCGCATGGCGGCGCGCCAGGAGGACGTGCAGGTTGGCCAGACCCTCGTCGATCCGCCGCCGCTGCTCCGCGATACCGGCCCGCCGCCGCTCCTCCTCGAGCCTCGCGATCGCCTGCTCGAGTTCCTCGTCGCTCCAGCGGTCCTGGCTGCCGCGATCGGGAGGCGACGGCCGGGCCTCCGGCCTCGGGGCGGCGGGGGAGCGACGGCCGGGCGGAGGGCCGGGCGCGTCGTCGTCGATGCGGGCCACCTCGCTGCGAGGCAGGCCCACCACCCCACCGGGCCCCTCGTAGAAGACGGTGTCGCCCTCGATCCAGTAGCTGGAGACCGCCACCGCACCGCCGCTCTTCAGGTGGAGCACGGCCGCCGGCGAGGCGGCACCGGCGGCCCCGGCGAGGGCGAGCAGCGCGATGGCGGTTCGGCCCGTCACGGGAGAGCCGTCACAACCCCGCCGCCCGCGCCAACACCACCGGCTGCGGCGGATTGGCGCGGCGGAAGTACGCGGGAACCCGGGCGACCGCGCCCGACGCTTCGTCCCGGCTGCCGAAGATGCCCCACGCCAGCCGGTCACACTGCCGGCCGTCGCGGTTCACGGCGAACACCAGGAGCTCGTCCCCGCCCGCCTGGGCGAGCGCTCGCCGGACGTTCGCCGGATCGCAGGCGAAGAGCACCTGCAGGGTCCAGCTTCCCGAGGGGGCCGCCATCGCCAGCCGGCGCGAGCGGCGGGCGACCTCCGCGAGGCTCCCCCCGCGGGCCGCCTCGACCGGCGCGGTCCCGGCGGCGGGTTCGGCGGCCGGCTCGACGTAGTGCGCGGCGGCCCGCGGCGCGGGGCGCTCTTCCGGTGGGGCCGCGGCGGCGGCCGGTTGCGGCGCCTCCGGTGGCGTTTCCGGAGCGGGCACCGGGCGCCAGGCGCCGGCGTCCGCCTCGGCGGCCGGCGCGGCGGGGTTCGTTCCGGGCTCGGCCGCCTCGGGCTGCTCCGCCGGCGGCGGCGGCGCGAGCCCCGGAACGGGTTTCTCGCCGCGGGCCGCGGCGACGAGCGACGTGACATCGGGCGCCTGTTCGTCCTCCTTGAGGAACAGGGCGACTCCGAGCAGAACGACGACGACGAACGAGACGGCGAAGAAGGCGATCACGGTGCGGCGCGCCGAGCCGGGGTGCCGCGGTCCCTGCTCGAACGCCTCGTCGTCGATGGTGATCGGCCCGTCGTAGCGTAGCTCCTGGGCGACGCGCGGCTCCTCGGCCGGCCGCGCGCTTTCCGGACGGCGGTCGTCGCCCTTCGACTGGTCCATGACTCCCTCCCTGAGAAGCTCCCGGAGCCCGAGGGAGAACCTCGCTCGGCGCCTCGGGCACGGCAACCCGCCCCGGGGCGGTGAGTATAGGACGAACGGGAAGCCCGCCGGGGCTCAGCGGATCAGGGAGAACAGGCGATGCCAGCGCGTGCGGGTGGGAAAGTGAACGAGCTTCTTGCCGATCGAGTAGAGCCGGCGCCAGCCCGTCCGGAGGTGATCGTTCCGGTCTTCCTTGTACGAGAACCAGACGAAGAACGCCCGTCCCTTGACCATCGCCCGCGGCACCGGACCCCAGACGCGCGAGTCCCTGGAGTTCGTGCGGTTGTCGCCCATCACGAAGTAGGCGTCCTTCGGCACCTTGTAGGGCCCGAAGTAGGTCCGGTCCAGGCTGACCGTCCGGCGGACGTACGGCTCGTCGAGCGGTTCGCCGTCCACGTACACGCGTCCCGCGTCGATCCGGATCGTCTCGCCCGGCAGCGCGATGACCCGCTTCACGAAGTCCACGTCGGGATCCTCGGGGTAGCGGAAGACGATCACGTCCTGCCGGCGGATCGGGCGCTGCCCGAGGATCGCCAGTCCGCCGCCGTCCCCGGGAGCGCCGTAGACGTTCCGGTTGACGAGGATGTAGTCCCCGACGAGGAGGGTGTTCAGCATCGACTCGGTGGGGATCTTCGACTGCATGAACACGAAGGTGCGGGCGAAGACGAGGAAGAGCACGCACACCGCGATCGTTTCCACGTACTCGCGGATCACCCCCTTCGGAGGCGCGCCTCCGGCCGGTTCGCTCATCCCGATCCTCCGCCCGAGGCGATCGCCACCGCCTCGTCGGCGTCCCGGGCGACCCGCGTCGCCCGGCGCGGGCGCTCGTCGAGGCGCCCGGAGCGGACCAGCTCACGGTACAGGGCGGACCAGGCGTCGTCCAGGATCGCCACCGGCGCGGCGATCACGCCGGCCCGCAACGCGGCCCACAGGTAGGCGAGTTCGGCGAGGGTCCCGGCGCGACCCGCGAGCACCACGAACCCGCGCGAGAGGGCGACCAGCCGCTCGGTCCTCGCCGAAAGCGTCGGCTCCTCGATCTCGAGAGTGAGGTAGGGATTCGGCGTCCGCCCGCGGAACGCCGCGCAGGTCACCCCCACCGCCTCCCCCCCGGCCTCGCGGGCCCCTCGGCTGGCGGCCTCCATCACGCCGCCGTAACCGCCGGTCACGACCGGCAGACCGCGCTCGGCGACGAGGCACCCCACCCGGCGGGCCAGCTCGTAGGCGGCGTCACCGGGTTCCGCCTCGACGCCGCCGAAGACGGCGATGCCCCGCTCCGGTGACCCCATCGCTCCTCCCCGGCGCCGCGCGGCGCCGGCGCGCGATTATCGCATGGCGGCGGGGCGGCGCCCCGCCGCGCGCCGGGCTAAGATCGCCGCCTTCGAGGCGTGGAGGAGGCAGCCGGGCGCCGGGCTGCGGGGGCGCAGGAAACGACGGCGCGCGGAGGAGACCGACGTGACCGGAAGCAGGCTGGTTCGGCGGACGGTTCCGGCGGGGCTCGCCCTGGCGCTCGGGGCCGCCCTGCTCCTGAGCGGATGCACGGCGACGGCGGAAAAAACGTGCGAGCCGCGCGACCTTCTGCGCGCCGGCGAGAAGGCTCCGCCGCTCGAGGTGAAGGACGCCAGCGGCGGCCGAGTGGTGGTCAACGACCTGATCGCCGGGAAGGTGGCCCTCGTCGACGTCTGGGCGACCTGGTGCGCTCCGTGTCTGGCGGCGCTTCCGCATCTGGAGGCGATGGACCGGAAGTACGGGGACCGCGGCTTCGAGGTCGTCGGCATCATGATCGACAGCAACGCCATGAGCATCGGCCCGAGCTTCGTGGCGCAGCGGGACGTCGGGTATCAGGTCCTCTACGACGACGACGCGGCGGAATTCTCGTGCGCCTGGGGGGACGTGATCGGTATCCCGACGCTTCTGTTGATCGACCGCGACGGGACGGTGGCCGACGTTTTCACCGGGGTGAACGATCTGGAGGCGATCGAGCGCCGCGTCCAGGAGCTGCTCGGCGGCCCGGAGGGCCCGGCGGAGGAGCCCCGGGCGTGAGAGGGGTGCGCCGGGCGCTGGCACTCGCCGCCGCGCTGGCCGCCGGCGCGGCCGTCGCGGGGGAGTCGCCGGCGGAGCTCCAGTCGCGGCTCATCGACGCCTCCTTCGACCCCGCCGCTCCGGAAGAACTGGAGAAGTTCCTGGAGATCCGAAAGGCGCTGCAGCCGTACTACAAGGAGCACAGCTTCGACCTGACGCAGTGGGCGCTGCGGGAGGCCGGCACCATACCGATGTGGGGCTCCCTTCTCCGCGTCACCGTGATGCGCAAGAAGCTGGACGAGCTGCTCGAACAGCACGGGCTGTCGTTCGAGCAGTACATGCGGCTGACGTTCCTCGTCTACGGCCGGTGGCTGCGTGCCGTCTCGGATCGCCCGTCGCCGGAGGCGAAGCTCGTGCGGGAACTGGCGGAGCTGGCGGTGGGGCTGCAGCGGCACCTCGCCAACAATCCTCCGGAGGATCCGAAGGCCCGTGACCGGCTGCAGGAGAGGCTCGCGGCGGTCCGGCACCAGATCGCCTTCGTGGCCCCGTTCGCCTACGAGACCGCCGCCCAGAAGAAGGCGGTTCTCGACCGGCTGGACCCGGCCACCGTGGCGTGGCTGGAGGAACACCGGGAGGAGATCGAGCGGTGCGACTTCGGTGTCTTCGACACCGCCCCCCCACCTCGCGACAAGGGGCCCGCCCGCGGTCGGGAGGAGCCCGCACCGGCGTCTTGACCGCCCCTTTTCGCCGCCTAGATTCGACGGTGGACGCTTCATGACCCCCCCTTGCTCGAGGGGAGGCCGCCTTCGGGCCGGCCTCCCCGTTTTTTTCGGCGGGGGCGGCACGGCCGCAGGGCGCCGGCGTGCCCGCGGCGCCCCGGTTTCGGTACACTTTGCGCGGCCCCGGAGCCGGAGGGGGGCGAGGGGCCGGAAGACGGGGAGCCGATGCGGGAAATCCGGGAGCGTGTCGAGCGGGAGCTCAAGCAACTCGAGCACGAGTTGCGGTACGAGCTTCCCAAGGAGATCGAACGGGCGACCGCGCTGGGCGACCTGCGCGAGAACGCGGAGTACCACGCGGCGCTCGAGCGCCAGTCCTACGTGCGGGCCAGGATCGGCCAGCTCAAGCGGCGCCTGAGTCAGCTTTCGACGATCCGCATGTCGCAGATTCCCCGCGACCGCGCCGGGTTCGGTTCGATCGTGGACGTCGTCGACGTCGACTCGGGAGAGGAACGGCGGTACGAGCTGGTGGCCGCCGAGGACGGGGATCCGGCCAACGGCAAGCTTTCCATCAACTCGCCGATCGGGCGGGCTCTCGCGGGCTGCTCGGAGGGGGACCTGGTGACCGTCCGGGCGCCGTCCGGGGAACGGACGCTGGAGATCGTGCGCGTGGTGACGCTGCACGACCGCGAGGGAGCGGACGGCGACGACGCGCCGTGATGGCCGCCTCCCCGGTGTCCCGACGCAGGGTGTGGGCCGGGGTGGTCCGGTCGCTCAGGCCGCACCAGTGGGTGAAGAACGTTCTCCTGTTCGCGGCGCTCGTCTTCTCCCAGAGAGCCGGAGATCCGCACGCCGTCCTGAGGGCCACCGCGGGGTTCTTCCTCTTCTGCCTCCTGAGCTCGTTCGTCTACCTCGTCAACGACGTGGTCGACCGGGAGGCCGACCGGCTCCACCCGGTCAAGCGGAGCCGGCCGATCGCCTCAGGTCTCGTGCCCCTGCCGCTGGCGCTCGCCCTGGCAGCGGGTCTGGCCGCCGCCGGCCTCGCCGGGAGCGCGCTGCTCGGGCTCGGGTTCCTCGCTGCGGCGGTGGCCTATGCCGCCGTCTCGCTGGCGTATTGCCTGGCGCTGAAGCGGGTGGTGATTCTCGACGTGATGGTGCTGGCGTCGGGGTACGCCCTGCGGGCCGTGGCCGGGGCGGAGGCGATCGACGTCGAGTTCTCGAGCTGGCTCCTGCTCTGCACCTCGCTCCTCGCCCTGTTCCTCGGTTTCTGCAAGCGGCGGCAGGAACTGACCAGCCTGGAGGGGGACGCGACGCGGCACCGGGCGGTGCTCGCCGGCTACACCGAGCCGTTCCTGGATCAGATGATCGCGGTGGTCACCGCTTCGACGGTCGTTGCCTACACGTTCTACGCGCTCTCGGAGGAGGTGGCGCGGAAGCTCGGAACGCCCTACCTCGGCCTGACGGTGCCGTTCGTGCTGTACGGGATCTTCCGCTACTTCTACCTCGTCCACGTCCGCGGTGAGGGCGGCCGCCCCGCGCGGGAACTCGTCGCCGACCGCCCCCTGGTGGTGAACATCCTCCTGTACGGCCTGACCGTCTTCGCCCTGCTGTACGTGGTTCCCCGGCTCGCCCCCGGGGGATGAGGCCCGCATGCCTCGCTGGCGGACGATCCTCGTTCCGGTCGATTTCTCGGAGCACTCGCGCCACGGGCTCGAGACCGCCCGAGACATCGCCCGGGAAACGGGCGGGCGGCTCGTGCTCGTCCACGTCGTGCCGGACCTTTTGCCCACGTTCGTTCCCGACATCGCCGGTTTCTCCGACGGGGAGCTGCTCCACGCGGCCGTCGAACGGGCCCGGCGGGAGCTCGAGGGTTTCGCGCCCCCGGGCGGACTCGACGCGCCCGGCGGGGTGGAGCGGCGGGTCGAGGCGGGGACCGTGCATGCCGAGATCGTCCGGGTGGCCGGGGAGGTCGGTGCCGACCTGATCGTCATCGCCACCCACGGCCGCACCGGGGCGCGCCACCTGCTGCTCGGCTCGGTGGCCGAGCGGGTCGTGAGGACCGCCCCTTGCCCGGTGCTCGTCGTCAAGCCCGGCGCGCCGCCGGCGGAGGGCGGGTGAACCGGGTTCGGGATGGTGGCCGCCTCGGGTCTGGCCTATCCTTTGACATATGCAGCTTCCACGTCCCCGTCGCCTCGCCTACGCGGCCGCCTTGGTCCTTCTCTTGACGGTGGGGCTGGCGGCCGGTCTCCACAACCGCGCCACCTACCGCTACCTCGGCGTCTTCCAGGAGGTGTGGAGGCTGGCCCGGGCCAACTACGTCGAACCGGTGGACGAGGAGAGACTGCTCGAGGGCGCCTACAAGGGGATGCTGGGTTCGCTCGACGCGGCCAGCGCCTACCTGGAGAAGGGGGACCGGGCCCTTCTCGAGCGGCCCCCGGGTCCGGCCCGCTGCGGATTGCGCGTGCTGCCGTCGGGAGGGATCCCGGTCGTCGTCCGCGTCGTTCCGGGAGGGCCGGCGGACAAGGCCGGTCTCGAGGCCGGCGACCAGATCTGGAGGATCGACGGGCGCTCGACGCGGCTGATGCCGCTGCCGCTGGTCGAGAGGCTGCTGTCCGGTCGACCCGGCGAGAGCCGGGAGCTGGTCATCCTCGACGGCTCGCAGTTCAAGCGCCGAACCGTCACCGTCACGCTCGAGCCGCCGACCGGACCGGGCTTCACCGCGTCGGAAAAGGCGGGCCCGGTGCTGCATCTGCGGATCGAGGACCCGGACCGCGTGGATGCGGCCGCGCTGTCCGAGGCTCTCACCCGCTACCGGACCGCGCACCCCGGCGCGCCGATCCTCGTCGATGTCCGGGGGGTGGTGGGGCTCGAAGCCTCCTCGTTGACGCGGCTCGCGGGGGTGCTCTTGCCCGGCGGTCGGTTGCTCGATCTCGTTCCTAAGGAGGGGGACCCCCGGCCGATCGCCGCCCCGGAGCAGGGCCCCGTCCGGCTCGATCCCCTCTTCGTCCTGATGGACGGGACGACGGCGGGCGTCGGAGAAGCGCTCGCGGCCCTTCTCGCCGAGCGGTCGGGAGCCCGCCTCTGCGGCCGAACGACGTACGGACTCGGCGGGGTTCCGGAGCTGATCGAGCTGCGGAACCACCGGTGGATCCTCCTGGCGACGCGGGAGATGACGACGCCGGGCGGCCGTCGCTGGGCGGGGGAGGGGCTCGAGCCGGAGAAGATCCTCACCCCCGAGGCCGGGGTCGAGGAGATCGGCGGGGAGAGCGATCGCCTCCTGGGCGCCGCCCTGGAGTGGATCCGTTCCGGAGCCGCCGGCGACGGCGAGCGGGCGCTCGCGCCCGCCGCCTGAGGGGGGCCGGCGGCATGGTCCCCCGGCTTCGCGCGCTGGCGGCCTCGAGCGGCGTGGCAGCGGCTCTTCTGGCGGCCCCGGCCGCGGCGGATCCGGAGGGCGGAGCCGCCCCCGAGGCCGTCCGAGAGCGGGCCGAGGCCTACGTCCTGTTCCTCGAGGCCCAGGACCTCGCCGCGGCGGGAGAGTTCCGCAAGGCCCGCGAGAAGATGGAAAAGGTCGCGGAACTCGACCCGCAGGCCCCCCGGGTGCGGTCCGCGCTCGCCCGGCTCTGCCTGAGGCTGGGTGACCGGCCCTGCGCCGAGGCGCAAGCCACGCGGGCGGTGGCGCTGACCGAGAACGATCCGGACGGGCACCTGGTGCTCGCCGAGCTGGCCCGCGACCGGTACCGGGAGAGCGGCGACGCGCGCTATCTCGACCGCGCGATCCAGGAGCTGAAGGCCGCCGTCGAGGTCGATCCGAACGATGTCGGCGTGTGGACCTATCTCATCCGGTTGCTCGGCAGCGAGGGCCGCTTCGACGAGGCGGAGGAGGTGGCCCGGCGGGCGGCCGCCACTCCCGGCCTCGATGCCGCCGCGCCGTGGCTCGTCCTCGCCCGCGCCCTGGTGGCCGCCGGGCAGACCGATCGCGCGGTTTCGTTGCTCGAGGGGGTGGAGGTTCAGGGGCGGGCCGCCCTCCCGCTCCTCGAGCTGCTCGTGGAGTTGGAAGGGCGCCGGCACGACCTGGAGGGGCAGGTCTCGGCGCTGTCGCGGCTGAGGGCTCTGCGCCCCAACGATCCCGAGATCGCCCACCGGCTCGGCCTCGGTTACCTGAGGCTCGGGCGCACGTTCGACGCCGTTCGAACGCTGGAAGCCGCGCTGGCCCTTCGCCGGGCCGACCCCCTGATCCGCCGGGACCTCGCCGAGGCGCTGGTCCGGATGGGGCGGGGGGCGGAAGCGCTCGAGCTGCTGGCGGGCCTGGCCGACATCTACGTCACGCCGCGCACCCTCCTGGTCTGGGCCCAGGCCGCCGAGCAGGCGGGCCGGTGGCAGGAGGCGGCGGAGCGGTACGAGTCGCTCGTGCGCGCTCTCGACGACGACCGGCAGAAGGAGCTGGCGCCGGTGTTCCGGTTGCGGGCCGCCAGGGACCGGCTGCGCGCCGGCGAACCGGAGGACGCCCTCGCCGCGCTCGACGCCCTCGATCCGGGCGACGCCTCCGTGCTTCGGCTCCGGCTGCAGGCTCTCGACGCCGCGGGGCGTGCCGGGGAGGCGGCGGCGCTGCTCGACTCGCGGCTCGAGGAGGCGCCGGAGGATCCCTGGCTGATCGCCCTGAGCGTGGACCGCGCGAGGGACAAGGGTGCCGAGGAGGCGCTCGAGGTGGCGCTGGCCGCCCTCCCGCCGGGACCGGAGCGCCACCGGCTCGCCGCCCGCGTCGCGGGGATTCTCACCGGCTGGCAAGCGGCCGATCTGGCCGCGCGCCTGCTGGACGCGGTCGGTCTGCCGCCCGATCCCGATCCGGTCGTGTTGCGGGCGCGGGCGATCACCCTGCAAGCCGCCGGGCGGCTCGGGGAAGCGGAGGCGGCCTTCAGGCGGCTGCTGGAGGTCGACCCCGACGATCACCGGGTGCTCAACGACCTGGGCTATCTGCTGGCGAACGCCGGCCGCTCCCTCCCGGAGGCGATCCGCCTCGTGGAACGGGCCCTGGAGTTGCGGCCCGACACGCCGGCCTACCTGGACAGCCTGGCGTGGGCGCTCCACCGGTCGGGCCGCTCGGAGGAGGCCCTTCCGCTGCTCCTGAAAGCGGTGCAGCGGGCCACGGGCGACGCCGTGGCCGAGATGCGCGAGCATCTGGGCGACGTCTACGCGGCCCTCGGGCAGACGGACCGCGCGGTGGCGGAGTGGAAGGCGGCCCTCGGGCTGGGCTTCGACCGGCTTCCGGAAGATCGAGAGCGCCTGCTCGGCAAGATCCGGCGGCACGAACGGAGCGCGGTTCGGCCGTGACGCGCTGGCGGCGGACGCCGGTTCCCGCCCTCGTCGCCGCCGCCTGGCTGCTCGCCGCGCCGGGGTGCGCCGTGCGGCCTCCGGCGGCGGGCCGGACCCCCAGCGCCGGCGACTGCGTCGACGCCGCCTACCGCGGGCGCTACGTCAGCCCCGAGGGGAAGCGCCGGCGCTTCACCCTCCGCGCGCGCGTCTGCGGGGACGCTCCCTCGGTGCTGGAGATCCGCGGGATCGTCGGGGGACCGGCGCTGGTGGTGGCGATCGAGAAGGAACGGACGCGCCTCCTCCTCCCGTCGGAACGCCTGGTGGTCGACGCTCCCGCCTCGGACTCCCGCGCGTGGAGGCGGGAACTCGGCCTCCCCCTGAGCGGACGGCTGCTGCTGGAGCTCCTGCGCGGGGGTGCGGAGCGAGCGGGACGGTGGCGGGTGGTCGAGCGGGTGCGGGACGGCGATCCGGACGGCCGGCTGACCCCGGGCGGTGTGGCCCGCCATCCCAGCGGCGCCCGCATCGAGCTGAGAAAGACGCAGGAGGCCCCCTCGCCCCGGCCCGGGGCGTGGCCCGCGGTTCCGCCCGGGTTCGCGAGGAAGGAGTACGGTTCGTGAGCGAGGGGAGGCGGCTCCGGCTCGCGGCTCCCGCGAAGATCAACCTCGTTCTGGACCTGCTCGGCAGCCGGGAGGACGGCTACACCGAGATCGCCACGGTCTATCAGACGGTCGAGCTGGCCGACGAGGTCACGGTCTCCGTGGCGGAAGGCCCGGACCGCACGGTGATCGAAGCGGAGGGGCTCGATCTCCCGCCCGAGCGGAATCTGGCCTGGCGGGCGGCCGAGGTCTACCGGCGGGCCGCGGGATGGAGCGGCGGGATCCGGATCGCCCTCCGGAAGCGGATCCCGGAGGGAGCGGGCCTCGGAGGCGGCTCGTCGGACGCCGCGGCGGTGCTGGTCGCGCTGGAGGAGCTCGCCGGCCGGCGCCTCGGGAAGGAAGCGCTCCGCCGCCTCGCCTCGCGACTCGGTGCCGACGTTCCGTTCCTGCTCGAAGGGGGGCTCGCGATCGGCCGGGGAAGGGGAGACGAGCTCGAGCCGCTTCCCGACTGGCCGCGGCCCCTGCCCGTCGTGCTCGCCCGGCTCGGTCCGCCCCTGTCCACAGCGGAGGTGTACGCCCGCGCGCGATTGACTCCCCGGAGGGATCCGCCTAAGATCCAGCGGTTCTTGGACCAGCTGCGCGCGGCTCCGCGCCGCCTCCCGCCCGTGGGGAACATGCTCTTCGGGCCCGCGGCGGAACTGCGACCGGCCATCCGGCGGCTCGTGCAGCGGCTGGCCGAGGCGGGTGGACGCGCAGCGATGACGGGGAGCGGATCGGCGGTCTTCGGCCTGTTCGCTGCAGAGGAGGAGGCGGCGGCCGCGGCCCGCGCGTTGGCGGCGGCTGAGCCGGAGGCGTGGGTCTGCCTCACGCGGACGCTTCCGCGCGGCGGCCGGGCGCGGGCCGGCGGGGCGTGACGGGAGAGGTGACAGCACGATGGAGATCACGGACATCCGGGTTTTCCCTGTCGACGAAGAGAAGCTCAAGGCCTACGTCACGATCGTGATCGACGGTTGCTTCATGGTCTCCGACATCAAGGTGATCAACGGCAACAACGGTCTGTTCGTGTCGATGCCTTCGAAGAAGAGAAAGAACGGCACCTACCGGGACGTGGCCCATCCGCTGAACAGCGAGACGAGGCGGATGCTCGAGGAGAAGGTTCTGAGCAAGTACGAGGCCGTGCTCGCCGCGGGAACGCTGCCGCGCTCGGTCCGGAGGCCGCGCGAAGCGCCGGACCCGGTCGAGCCAGAGCAGCGCTCCGCGAAGGCCCCGGAGGCGCCGCTTCCCGGCGGGGCCGCGACCGAGGGCCCGCGGCCCGAGGCTCCTGGCCGGTGACGGTGAGCGGAACCAGCGCGGTGACGGCCGTCGGGCCGATGAAGGTGTTCTCCGGCTCCGCCCACCCGGAGCTCGCCCAGGAAATCTGTGCCTACCTCGGCGTGCCCCCGGGACGGATCGAGCTGGAGCGGTTCAGCGACGGCGAGGTCTACGTGCAGGTGCTCGAGAACGTCCGGGGAGCGGACGTTTTCGTCATCCAGCCGACGAACCCTCCGGCGGAGAACATCCTCGAGCTGCTGCTCATGCTCGATGCCTTCAAGAGGTCGTCGGCGGCGCGGGTGACCGCCGTGATTCCCTACTACGGCTACGCGCGGCAGGAGCGGAAGGACAAGCCGAGGGTTCCGATCAGCGCCCGCCTGGTCGCCGACCTGATCGAGGCCGCCAGCGCGGACCGCGTGCTCACGATGGATCTCCACGCGCCCGCCATCCAGGGGTTCTTCAGCATCCCCGTCGACCACCTGTTCGCCGCACCGCTGATGATCGAGCACATCCGCGAGATGGGGCTCGAGCGCCCGATCATCGTCTCCCCGGACGCGGGGGGCGTCGAGCGCGCCCGCTTCTACTCGAAGCGCCTCCAGTGCGGCCTGGCGATCGTGGACAAGCGGCGGACCGGCCCCAACGTGGCCGAATCGGTGCACGTGATCGGGGATGTCGCCGGGTGCGACTGCGTCATCGTGGACGACATCATCGACACGGGAGGAACGCTTCTCGGGTCCGCGCGGGCGCTCATGGAGGCGGGGGCGCGCTCCGTCCGGGGATGCTTCACCCACGCGGTCCTGTCGGGCGACGCGATGGAACGGCTGGAAAAGGCCCCCCTCGAGAGCATCACCGTGACCAACACGATTCCGCTCGACGAGAGGCGGCGCCGGAACGAGAAGATCGACGTGCTCTCCGTGGCCCCGTTGCTCGGCGAGGCGATCAGCCGCACGCACAACCATTCGTCGATCAGTTCTTTGTTCGTCTGAGCATCCGGGGCCCAACGAGGCGAGGACAAGAGGCGATGAAGCCACGGGTCGTGATCGAAGTGGAGCCCCGCAAAGAGCTGGGGAAGAACGCGTCGCGGCGCTTGCGCCGCCAGGGGAAGATTCCCGGGGTCGTCTACGGCGGCGGCCGGGAGCCGGTCGGGATCGAGGTGGATCCGCGACCGGTCGAGGCGGTCCTGCAGAGCAAGCAGGGCGTCAACACGCTGATCCAGCTCAAACTGGCGGGACGGGAACTGCGGCGCCTCGTGATGATCCGCGAAGCGCAACGGCACCCCGTGACCGACCGGCTCATCCATGCCGACTTCCGGCGGGTGGAGATGGACCAGCCGGTGACCGTCGAGGTGCCGATCGAGCTCGAGGGGGTGCCGACGGGCGTCAAGAACGAGGGAGGCCTCGTCGAGTTCGTCACCCGCTCCGTCGAGATCCGCGCGCTGCCGGGGAACATCCCCGAGGCGCTCCGGGCCGACATTTCGGGCCTGCACGTGGGCCAGCACCTCGACGCCGGAGACCTGCCCCTCCCGGAGGGAGTGGAGCTGCTGGCGCCGCCGACCGAGACGATCGTGACGGTGGTCGGCAAGGCGGCGGCCGAGGAGGAGGCGGCGGCCGAGGAGGAGGCGGCGGCCGAGGGCGCGGCGGCCGAAGGTGCCGGCGGGGAGGAGAGCTCCTCCGAGTCCGGCTCCTGACGCGCCCGGGGGCCCGGCGGCGTGTGGATCGTGCTCGGGCTCGGCAACCCGGGCCCCGAGTACGAGCGGACGCGGCACAACGCGGGCTTCCGTGTCGTCGAAAGACTCGCGGCGCGGCACGGAATCGCCCTCGACCGCGTGCGGCACCGGGCCCGGCTGGGCCAGGGCAACGTGGCCGGTACGCCGGCGCTCCTCGCCCAGCCGCTGACCTTCATGAACCTGGCGGGCGAGGCGGCGCGGCCGCTGCTCGCCTACCACGGGGCGGACCCGGGACGGCTCCTCGTGATCCACGACGAGGCGGACCTCCCCCCCGGGACCGTCCGGGTGAAGATGGGCGGAGGGATCGCGGGGCACAACGGCCTCCGCTCGATCGTCCGGCACCTGGGGACGCGCGACTTCGCGAGGATCCGTGTCGGCATCGGGCGCCCCGCCTCCGACCGCCTGCCGCTCGAGCGCTACGTCCTCTCCGCCCCGAGCGGCGAGGAGCGCGAGGCGTTCGAGGTGGGGATCGAGCTCGCGGCCGACGCCGCCGAGGCGGTTCTGGCGGACGGCGTCGACGCGGCGATGCAGCGCTTCAACCGCCGCCGCGCGGGCGACGGCTGACCGGCGGCCGGCGGATCGGAGGAACGGCTCCGGGAACCATGGCGGGGCACGGGAGGCCCCGCGGAGGGAGACGCGATGGATTGGAGACTCCTCGTCGTGCCCGCTCTGGGCGTGCTCGCTCTCGCGTTCGCCTGGGCGCGGGCGGGGTCGGTGAACCGGTCGTCCTCGGGCGACGACCGGATGAACGAGATCGCACGGGCGATCCGCGAGGGAGCGATGGCCTTCCTCTCGCGCGAATACCGGGTCCTCGCGGTGTTCGTGGTGACGGTGGCCGTCCTGCTGGCGCTGAGCAACATGGGCGGCGCCACCGACGGGGGTTTCAAGCATCCGCTCGTCGCTTTTTCGTTCGTCGTCGGGGCGCTCTGTTCCGGGCTTGCCGGCTTCTTCGGGATGCGGGTGGCCACCGCCGCCAACGTGCGGACCACGCAGGCCGCGCGGGACAGCTTGAACGCCGCGTTGAAGGTCGCCTTCACCGGCGGGTCGGTGATGGGTCTGTCGGTGGTGGGACTCGGCGTGCTGGGGCTCGGCCTTCTGCTCGCGCTCTACCACGAGACAGGAATTCTCGGCATCCCCGGCACCGCCGGCCGGGCCGAATTCCTCCGCGACGTGGTGACCGTGCTGACCGGTTTCTCGCTGGGAGCGTCGTCGATCGCGCTGTTCGCGCGCGTCGGCGGCGGCATCTACACCAAGGCCGCCGACGTGGGAGCCGACCTGGTCGGCAAGGTGGAGGCCGGGATCCCGGAGGACGATCCGCGGAATCCGGCGGTCATCGCCGACAACGTGGGCGACAACGTCGGCGACGTCGCCGGAATGGGGGCCGATCTCTTCGAGTCCTACGTGGGCGCGATCGTCGGTTCGATGGTCATCGGCGCATCGGCGGCCACCGGCTTCTACAACGCGACCATGCTCCCCCTGTACCTCGCGGGGGTCGGGATCGTCGCCTCGATCATCGGCACCTTCTTCGTCCGAGTGAAGGAGGGAGGCAACCCTCAGGCGGCTCTGAACACCGGGTCGTTCGTCGCCGGGGGACTGATGGTCGTCGGCGCCGGAGTCCTTTCCCGCATCATGGTTCCCGTACGGGGAATCACCTTCGCGGACGGCGGCTCGGCCATCGGCTGGGGAAAGGTCTTCGCCGCGGTGGTCGCGGGACTGCTCGCCGGGATTCTCGTCGGCCTGACGACCGAGTACTACACGTCGAAGGACCGGAAGCCGGCCCAGTCGATCGCGCACGATTCCGCCACCGGACCGGCCACGAACATCATCTCCGGCCTCGCCGTCGGCATGAGGTCCACCGCGCTGCCCGTCCTGTGGATCGCGGGCGCCATCCTCGTCTCCTACCGCCTGGCCGGCCTGTACGGCATCGCGCTGGCGGCGCTCGGCATGCTGAGCACCACCGGAATCCAGCTGGCGGTCGACGCCTACGGGCCGATCGCCGACAACGCCGGCGGAATCGCCGAGATGAGCGGCCTGCCACCCGAGGTGAGGGGGCGCACCGACAAGCTGGATGCGGTCGGGAACACCACGGCCGCGATCGGCAAGGGTTTCGCGATCGGATCGGCGGCGCTCACCGCGCTGGCCCTCTTCTCCGCCTTCCAGACGCAGATCTCCGCCGGCGGCCGTCCGATGACGATGGACCTCTCGCAGCCGGACGTCATCGCCGGACTTCTGGTGGGGGCGATGCTTCCCTTCCTCTTCTCGGCGCTGGCGATGCGGGCGGTCGGGGACGCCGCGTTCGACATGATCGAGGAGGTGCGCCGCCAGTTCAAGAGCATCCCCGGCTTGATGGAGGGGAAGGCGCGCGCCGACTACGCCCGGTGCGTGGACATCTCGACGGCGGCGGCGATCCGGCGGATGGTGGTGCCCGGACTTCTCGCGGTGGTGACCCCCGTCGTCGTCGGCTTCGGCTCGCGCTTCCTGAACGACGCCCACACGCCCGCCGCGCTCGGCGGCCTGCTGGCCGGCGTCACCACCTCCGGCGTGCTGATGGCGGTGTTCATGGCCAACGCGGGTGGGGCCTGGGACAATGCGAAGAAGTTCATCGAGGAGGGCCATCTGGGAGGCAAAGGCTCCGACGCCCACAAGGCGGGGGTGATCGGAGACACGGTCGGCGATCCGTTCAAGGACACGGCCGGGCCCTCGCTGAACATCCTGATCAAGCTGATGAGCGTGGTGGCGCTGGTGATCGCGCCTCTGCTCCGGTGATCCGGCCGGCCGGGGGGAGCGTGGCGGCTCCCCCCGGCCGGTGCTAGCATCGCCCGGTTTCGAAGACCCCCTCGCCCCGCCGCACCGGGGCCTGACGTCCAGGAGGGAACGAAGAATGCGTCGCTACGAGATGGTTCTCGTGGCGGCCCCGAGCGTCGCCGAGGAGGCGCTCGACCAGCAGATCACCGGCCTCGAGAACCTGATCGCCGAGATGGGCGGGAAGGTGCTCAAGGTGGACCGGTGGGGCCGCCGCAAGCTCGCCTATCCGATCAAGAAGTTCAACGAGGGCAACTACACCCTCCTCCTGTACGACGCCGAGCCGGAGGTCGAAAAGGAGATTCTCCGCAGGGTGCGTCTGTCCGACACCTTCCTCCGGTTCCTCTCGGTACGGGCCGACCACGAGCGGCCTCCCACCGAGGAGGAGAAGGCCGAGCTCGAGGAGCGCCGGCGCGAACAGCTCCGGCGCGCGGCCGAGCGGGCCGCCCAGGCCGCGGCGGAGGCCGCGCGGCAGTTGGTCGCCGAAGAGGAGAAGGAGGACGAGGTCGAGGGAGACGAACAGCCCGAGGACGCCGACGAGGAGGAGGCCGGCGACGAGGCGGGCGAACCACCGGAAGCACCGGATGACGCCGGCGACGAGACCGCCGAGGCTCCGGCGGACGGCTCCGCCGGGAAGGAGGAGTGATGTCGGGCGGACGGCGACGGGGCCGCCGATTCCTGTTCCGGCGGCAGAAGTACTGCAAGTTCTGCGAGGCGAAGGTCGACATCATCGACTACAAGGACCTGCGGACCCTCCAGAACTACATCCCGGAGCGGGCCAAGATCCTGCCGCGGCGCACCTCGGGCACCTGCGCGAAGCACCAGCGGCAGCTCGGCCGCGCCATCAAGCGCGCCCGTCACCTGGCGCTGTTGCCTTACACGGCGGACTGAGCGGCGGGGAGGTGGACCGTGGAACTGATCCTTCGAGAGGACGTCGCTCATCTCGGAAAGCGCGGCGAGATCGTCAACGTCGCCGACGGCTACGCCCGGAACTACCTGATTCCGAAGGGGCTCGCTTACAAGGTGACGCCCGGGATCCGGCGGCAGGTCGAGGTCGAAACCCGCGCGAAGCTGGCGCGCGAGGCGCGGGAGCGGGCGGAGGCCGAGGCGGTCGCCGAGCGGCTCCGGGGTCTCGACGTGATCCGCTTCAAGCGGCGGGCCGGAGAGACGGGACTGCTCTACGGGTCGGTGAGCGCCCAGGACATCGCCGCCGAGCTCACCGGGCGTGGCCTGCCGATCGAGCGCCGGCAGGTGAGGCTCGAAGAGCCGATCAAGCGGATCGGCACCCACCGGGTCCTGATCCACGTTCACGGGGATCTCGAGGTGGAGGTCGTCGTGGAGGTCGAGCCGGAGGAGGGGGACGGCGCGTGAGCGGACCCGGGGTGGCACGGGCCGGACGATGAAGCGGAACGCCGCGCGCGGTGGAGACCTTCGCCGCGCCCTGCGGGCGGCTCAGCTCGCCTGGCTCTTCCCGGGGGCGGGGCACCTTTACCTGGGGGCGCGGCGCCGCGCGGCGGTCTTCTGCACCCTCGTCCTCCTCACGGTGGGGCTCGGTGTCGCCTGCGACGGCAACCTCGGGATCATCGACGCGAGGCGGGCCCCCGTCCTGACGACGCTCCAGGTCGGCGCCCACCTGTCGCTGGGCCCGCTCGATCCGCTGATGCGCCTGTCGATGTACGGCTCTCTCCTCTATCGCGAAGAGCAGGGCGGGGGATCGCCCGTGAAGGCCGCGGCGCTGGAACGCCGCCGCCGGCGCTTCTACCGGCCGTACAGCAACTACGGGAGCACCTATCTTCTCGCGGCCGGACTGATGAATCTCCTGCTGATCCTCGATGCCTGGGACATCGGGATCGGAAGGCGGAGCTGAGCCCGTGATCCACGTCGCGCACATGATGCTCTTCGCAGCGATCCTCAGCACTTTTTTCGCGCATCTGGTGGCGCAACGGGGACGCCGGCTGCGGTTCGCCGCGATCATGTGGGCCGCGCTGGCCGGCGGCGCGCTGGCGGTCTCCCTGCTGATGTACCCGTTCACCTGAGGCGGCGGACGATGCGCGGCTCGTCGAGGCAGAACCGGAACGCACCCGACCGGCGCCGGCTCCTGGTGCCGCTCGGCCTGATGGCGGCGATCTTCTTCTCCAGCCACCGGCCGAGCCCCGTGCCCCTGCCTTCCGGGTCCGACAAGCTCGCCCACGCCGCGGTCTACGCCGCGCTCGCCGCGAGCTGGGTCTATGCCCTGCGCCCTCCCGCGGCCAGGCCGGCGCCCGGCTGCCTGTTGGCGGGTGCGCTTTCGGCGGGCTGGGGCGGGCTCGACGAGGTGCACCAGGGCTTCGTCCCCGGCCGGAACGCCTCCCTCGGCGATCTCGCGGCCGACGCCGCCGGCGCGGCCGCGGCCGCCGGCGCGGCGTGGAGCCGGCGCCGCCGCGGGTGCGGTTGAGGCACGGCCGTGCGCTACGCCGTCGTCTGCCAGAGCCGCTCGCACGCGGTGCTCATGCTCCAGGCGCTCGGGAACCGCCCGGAGGAGCTGGCCTTCGCCGTGGAGTCGGTCTCGCTCGAGCGGTTTCTCAAGCGGCAGGGTGTCGCCGTCGCCCGCGGGCGCCTGCGCGACCGGGCGCTGTACCGAGAACTCCTCCCCGCCAGGCTTCTGGTGATCTCGCTCCGGGATCACCGGCGCCTGCGGACCGTCCTCGAGGCGGTCAAGCCGGAACGGCGGGACACCCCCGTGATCGCGCTCTCTAACGTCCCGCTGGAGAAGCTCTCCTTCGCGGTGACCGACTACCCCTGGGCCCACATCGTGCCGGTGGGGGAGCGCTTCCGCGAGTCGCTGGCCGTCGACGCGCGGCTGGCGGCGGCGCGCCCGCTCGTCCGGCGGCTCCGGGAGATCCTGGGCGACGCGAAGAAGATCCTCGTGCTGCTGCAGGACGATCCGGATCCCGACGGACTCGCCTGCGGTCTCGCGCTGCGCACCCTCCTCGGGCGGACGCGCTCCACGATGCCGATGGGATCGTTCGGCCGGGTGACCCGGCCCGAGAATCTGGCGATGCTCCGGGTGCTCGACCTCGGCGTGGAGCCGGTGACCGAAGGCGACCTCGAGAGGTTCGATCGGATCGTGATGGTCGACACGCAACCGCCCCACCTGCGCATCCGGCTGCCCCGGGTGGACGCGGTCATCGACCACCATCCGGTGCAGACCACCTACGAAGCGAGGTTCCGCGACGTCCGGAACGCCTACGGGGCCACCGCGTCGATCCTCGTCGAGTACCTCCGGGCCGAGGGCGTGAAGGTGAACGAGCGCCTCGCGACCGCGCTGCTGTACGCCATCCGGGCGGACACGATGATGCTCGACCGCCCGGTGACGCCGGCCGATGTGGATGCCTTCACGTGGCTGTTCCAGCGAGCCAACCTGAACTGGATCAGGCGCATCGAACGTCCGGCACTGCCGCGGGAGACGCTCGGGGCGTTCGCCGACGGATTGCGCAACGCGCGGATCGAGGAGCGCGTGATCTTCAGCCACCTCGGCCGCGTGGCGCGGGAGGACGTCATCCCGCAGCTGGCCGATTTCTGCCTCCAGATCGAGGACGTCGATTGGTCGGTCGTCTCGGGCGTGGTGGACGGCGAGGTCAGCATCTCGATCCGGAACGTGGGGTTCGTGCAGAAGGCAGGGGCGGTGGTGAAGGCGGCCTTCGGCGACCTGGGCGGCGCCGGCGGTCATCGCTCGATGGCCAAGGCGATCCTGCCGCTCGATCGCCTTCCCGTGCAGGGCGAGGGGAAGCCGGGCGACGGTGTGTGCCGCCTGATCGAGGAGCGCTTCCTCGCGGCGCTGCGCGGCGAGCCGGTGGGGCCGGGGACCGGGCCTCAATCGGACGGCAAGGGGTAGCCGCGCAGCTCGACCTTCTCCCCGGGGAACGCCAGCACGGCCACGAACACGCGGTCGCCCGCCGGAGCCGGCGGGGTGAGGAAGAGCTCCCCCCGCTCGCCGCGGATGGTCGCCACGCGGCGCCCGTCCCCCCGGTCGAAGACGAGGATCTCGGCGGTGGCTGCGGGGGTGAAGGCGATCCGTCCGTCGAAGAGGGCTCCGGGGGACGCGAGGCGGTGCTCGGCGCGGGACCTGAACAGGAGATGGCCGTTGTCGCGCGCGAACCCGTAGAGGAACGTGTCGAGGCTCGGAACGAGGACGCGGCCGCCGTCGATGACCGGGGGTGCGGTGAGCCCGGCGCCGAGGCGCTGCCGCCAGAGGCGCCGGCACCGGATCCGGCCGTGGCGGCGGCGGCAGCTCCAGGCGACGGCCGCCCGCCCGGCGCCCGCGACCACACAGTCCCCCTCGACCGCCGCGGTGCGGGGATCGGCTCCCTCGGGAAGACCGCGCCGCCGGTGCCGTTCGAGCGGCGTCAGCCTCGGGGGATCGCCCACCCACGCGGCCGCCCCGCCCAGGAGGGCGACGAGCGGAGGGACCAGCGGGGTGCCCACGACGTGCACGGCCCGGACGCCGCCCTCGGCGTCCATTTCGGCCACCGTCCCGCCCTCGAGCGGAACGAACCAGCGCAGCGGCCGGTCCGGGGAGGGGACCGGCACAGGAGCGCCCACCGGGCTGCGCGGGAGCGGGGTCCGGGCCGCGATCCGTCCGTCCGCGAGGCAGATCGACCGGAACTCGGCGGCACCGTCCTTTACACCGGCCCACCCCACCGCGGGACCGCAGCGGCCCTCGCCGAACGCCCGGGACTGCAGATGGCCTCCGGGCCCGAGCGGGATCCGCCAGACGGGCTCGCCGGTGGCCGCCTCGCGCTTTTCCAGCGTGTCCCCGTACCACAGCAGCAGCGCGGGAGGATCGCCGGGGATCGCCAGCGGACCGGACACCGGCGCCGCCGGCAACGGCACCGCCAGGTGCGGGGCGGGCGGCCCGGCCGCCGCGGCCGCGGGAATCAGGCAGGCACCGATCAGCCAGGAGCGTCGCATCGGCGGGGGAGCATAGCGGACGCGGCGCGCGGGCGCGGCCGTCTGACCCCGGAAGGGAGGCGTGGCAGAATGGCCCGCCCGCCGGACCCCGGCGGGCGGAGGCGTCTCGTGGGCAGACGACTGCAGAGCCTGCGCGGGTTCCACGACATCCTTCCGGGCCAGACGGAGCGCTGGCAGCGCCTCGAGCAGGGGGTGCACCGCCTGATGCACCGGTACGGTTTCCGGGAGATCCGCCCGCCGCACCTCGAGCGGACCGAGCTCTTCGTCCGCTCGGTGGGGGAGGCGACCGACATCGTCGGAAAGGAGATGTTCACCTTCCTCGCGGGAGATGAGAGCGTCTCCCTCAGGCCCGAAATCACCGCCTCGGTCTGCCGGGCGTTCATCGAGCACGGGCTGGACCGGCGCGGCCTGACACGCCTTTACTATCTCGGACCGGCCTTCCGCCGGGAACGGCCGCAGAAGGGGCGGCTCCGGCAGTTCCACCAGGTGGGCATCGAGGTTTTCGGCGAGCCCGCCCCGGAGGCCGACGCCGAGGCGATCGTGCTCGCGACGGAGTTCGTGCGGCAGGCGGGCGTCGGCGAGTTCCGCCTCCACGTCAACAGCCTCGGCGACCGGGACTGCCGTCCGCGCTACCGGGCCGCGCTGCTGGAGGCGCTCGAGGCACGCGCCCCGGCGCTGTGCCGGGACTGTCGCGACCGGATGAACAGGAATCCGTTGCGCGTGCTCGACTGCAAGAACGAGAGCTGCCAGGCGGCGCTCGACGGCCTTCCGCGGGCGCTCGATCACCTGTGCGAACCGTGCCGCCGGCACTTCGAGGCCGTCGTCGACGCGCTCGGCCAGGTCGGTGTCGAACCGCTCGTCGATCCACGGCTGGTTCGCGGTCTCGACTACTACGTTCGCACCGCATTCGAGATCAGGAGCGCGGCGCTCGGGGCCCAGAACGCCGTCCTCGGCGGCGGCCGCTACGACGGACTCGTCGCGGCGCTCGGCGGGCCCGACGTCCCGGGACTCGGGTGGGCCGCCGGGATCGAACGCCTGTTGCTCGCCGCCGGCGCCGACTCGGAGGAGGCGGCCCGCCGCCCGGACGTCTACCTGGTGACGCTGGGAGAGGAAGCGCGCCGCCGTGCCTTCCGGTACGTCCAGTCGCTCCGCGCTCGCGGGCTGGCGGTGCTGTGGGACACCTCGGGCCACGGGCTCGGCGGACAGATGAAGCGCGCCGGCCGCTCCGGGGCCCGCTACGCCGTGCTGATCGGAGAGGAGGAGCTGGCCCGGGAGAGGGTCACCCTCAAGGACCTCGACAGCGGAGAGCAGACGGAGGCGCCGCTGGAACCGGCGGCGCTCGCCGCGAAGCTGCTCGGAACCCGAAAGGACGGTGGCGATGGGGAATGAAGGGCGCCGGCCGGAGCGGCAGCCGTGCGGGTTGCTGCGGCGCGAAGACGCGGGGCGAACGGTGCGCGTGGCCGGCTGGGTCCATCGTCGGCGCGACTTCGGCGGTCTGGTCTTCCTGCAGGTGCGCGACCGTTCGGGGATCGTCCAGGTGGTGTTCGACCCGGAATCGGGCCCGATCCACCGGACCGCCTCCGGCCTGCGCGTGGAGACGGTCGTCGAGGTGGAGGGCCTCGTCGCGGAGCGCACCCCGGAGACGGTCAACCCCGAGATGGCCACCGGAGAGATCGAGGTGCGCGCGAAGGCGCTGCGCGTCCTGGCCGATGCCGACGAGCTGCCCCTCCAGCCCGCCGCCGCCCAGCTCCCCACGGAGGAGACGCGGCTCCGGTACCGCTACCTCGACCTCCGGCGCGAGCCGATGCGGCAGGCGCTGGAGATGCGTTCCAGGATCACCCGGGCGATCCGGGAGGCGCTGCACCGGGAGGGGTTCTGGGAGGTGGAGACGCCGATCCTCACCCGCTCGACGCCGGAAGGAGCGCGGGACTACCTCGTCCCCTCGCGGGTGCACCGGGGCCGCTTCTACGCCCTTCCCCAGTCCCCGCAGCTGTTCAAGCAGCTCCTGATGGTCGCGGGGGTGGAGCGCTACTACCAGGTTGCCCGCTGCTTCCGCGACGAGGACCTGCGCGCCGACCGGCAGCCGGAGTTCACCCAGGTCGACATCGAGATGTCGTTCGTCGAGCCGGACGACGTCATGGCGGTCGTCGAGGGTGTGGTGAGGGAGGCCGCGGCCGAGGCCGGCTGGACGGTGCACCCGCCCTTCCCGCGCCTGACGTGGCGCGAAGCGATGGATCGGTACGGGACCGACGCACCCGACCTGCGCTTCGGGCTGGAGATCCGCGACGTCTCCGGGCCCGCGGCGGCCGGCGAGTTCGAGGTCTTCCGGCGGGCGGTGGCGGAGGGCGGCGTCGTCCGGGGGATCGCCGTCCCCGGCGGCGCCGGATACTCCCGCAAGGCGATCGACGAGCTCGCGGAGGTGGCGCGCCAGGCCGGCGCCGCCGGTCTCGCCTGGATCAAGCGGCAGGGCGGCGAGCTGCGCGGGCCGGCCGTCCGGCCGCTCGGCACCGGCGGCGCCGAGGCCCTGCTCGAGGCGCTCGGGGCGGAGGGAGACACGCTCGCCCTGTTCGTCGCCGCGCCCCTGGAGACGGCGCGGCGGGCGCTCGGGGCCGTCCGGCTGGCCGTCGCCCGGCGCGAGGGTCTCGGCGGTACGGGGCACGCGTTCTGCTGGATCACCGAATTTCCCCTGCTCGAGTTCGACGAGGAGGCGGGGCGCTGGTTCGCCTGCCACCACCCGTTCACCGCCCCCGTCCCGGAGGACCTCGACCACCTCGAGAGCGACCCGGGCCGCGTCCGCGCGCGAGCGTACGACCTCGTGCTGGACGGGGTGGAGATCGGGGGAGGGAGCATCCGGATCCACCGCCCCGACGTTCAGAAGCGAGTCTTCGGGGCCCTCGGGATCGACGAGCGGGAGGCGCAGGAGCGGTTCGGGTTCCTGCTCGAGGCGCTCCGGTACGGAGCGCCTCCGCACGGCGGCATCGCGCTCGGCCTCGATCGGCTCGTCGCCCTGTTCCTCGGACGGGAGTCGATCCGCGACGTCATCGCGTTCCCCAAGACCACCTCGGCCTTCTGCCCGCTCACCGGCGCGCCGTCGGCGGTCGATCCGGAGCAGCTCGCGGAGCTCGGACTGGGGCGGGCGGGCGACCCAACTGCATGACCCGCCGCGAATTGACGCTCGCGGCGCCAGGTGGTAGCTTTCCCCCGAAAGGCCGGTTCCGCGCAGCGGTTTCGCGGCCGGCCGGCGGAGGGGTCCGCCTTCGAGCGACAGTGACCGCAGACGCGATTCCATCCCCCCGACGTCCTCACGAGCTGCCTCGCCGGATCGGATCCGGACTGCCGCCGAGCCCCGCGCTCGTGAGGCGCGCGCCCGCCGCCGCGGCGGCGCACCGCCGGTGAGCGACGCCAAGGCCGACGCGCGCGGGCCCCGTGTCAGCTTTCCGCGCGAAGCCTTCCGCGCCGTCGTCGGCGACTACGACGGCAACCTCAGGCTGATCGAAAAGACCTTCGGCGTGCGGCTGCTGGCGCGCGAAGGGGAGGTCCGGATCCTCGGGGAGCCGGCCCCATCCTCGGCCTGCGCGGCCTTCCTCAACCAGCTCGCCGAGATGGCCGCTCGCGGAACGACGCTCCGCGCTCCCGACGTCGCCCAGGCCTGCCGTCTGTACCGCCGGGAGCCCGAAGTCCGCCTGGCCGAGGTCCTCGAGTCGAGCGTCATCGCCGGAGCGGGGCGGCGGACGGTGCGCCCGCGCACGCCCCGGCAGCGCGAGTACCTCGAGGCGATCGCGTCCCACGACATCGTCTTCGCCATCGGGCCCGCCGGAACGGGCAAGACCTACCTGGCGGTGGCGATGGCGATCGAGGCGCTCGCGCGCCGGCAGACGCGCCGGATCGTCCTTTGCCGGCCGGCGGTGGAGGCGGGCGAACGGCTCGGGTTCCTGCCGGGAGACCTGGCGCAGAAGGTCGATCCGTACCTCCGGCCGCTCTACGACGCCCTGTTCGACATCTGGGAGGGGGAGCGGGCCGCCAAGATGATCGAGCAAGGGATCGTCGAGGTGGCGCCCTTGGCGTTCATGCGCGGCCGCACGCTGAACGACAGCTTCATCATTCTCGACGAGGCGCAGAACACGACGCCGGAGCAGATGAAGATGTTCCTGACGCGGATCGGGGAAGGCTCCCGTGCCATCGTCACGGGGGACATCACCCAGATCGACCTTCCCCCGGGCCGGCAGTCGGGGCTGATCCACGCCCGCCGGATCGTCGCGGGCATTCCGGGGATCGCGTTCGTCCACTTCGACAAGCGGGACGTGGTCCGCCACGAGCTGGTGCGCCGGATCGTCCGCGCCTACGAGCGTCACGAGGCCGCGGAGCGAGGCCGAGAGGGCGGGGAGCGGGACGATCCGGAGGGCGCCGCGTGAGCACCGGCCGATGAGGGTCGAGATCGTCTCGGAGGAAGACCAGCGGGAGCCGGCCGCAGCGATCGCCGCAGGGGTGCGCGGCGCGGCTCGAGTCCTGGGCCTTCCCCGCGCGACGGTCACGGTCAAGCTGACCGATCCCGAAGAGATGCGGCGGCTCAATCGGACCTGGCGGGGACGGGACCTCCCGACCGACGTGCTCTCCTTCCCGGCGCACGGGCCGGCCGGCTACCTCGGCGATCTGGCCATCTGCCCCGCCGAGGCGGCGCGCCGGGCGGGCCGCGGGCGCCGCCCCGCGACCCGCGATCTCGAGGCGCTCGCGATCCACGGCCTTTTGCACCTGCTGGGATTCGATCACGAGCGGGACGACGGCGAGATGGAACGGGCGGAACGCGAAATCGGGCGCCGGCTCCGCGCTCGCCGGAGGCGGCGATGACCGGAGGCGCCCTGCCCCTCGGGGTGGCCGCCGGGAGCGCCGCCGCCTACGTCGCGCTGGGACTGGCGGCGGCCGCCCGCCTCGGTCTGGGGCGGCACGCCGCGCACAGGCTGCTCGGGGCCGCCGGCGTGGGCGGTGACCTCGCGCCCGGCTCGCGCACCTGGGTCGCCGTCCAGCTCCTCCGGCACGTCGCGCTGGCGCTCATGGCGGCGGCGATCGCGGCGCGCGGAGGCTGGCCGCGGGGTGTCGTCGAGGCGGCCGGGATCGGAGCCGCGGTGGTCCTCGGCGCGCGGCTGGCCGAGGCGCTCGTGGCCCGCGCCTTCCCGGAACGGGTGCTTCGCCTCGCCTCCCCGCTGCTCCGGGCGGTCGACAAGTCGCTCGGACTGCTCGTGGCGCCGGTGGTGCGCCTCGGGGAGCTGGCCGCCGCCCGGCGGCGCGGCGAGACGGGGGTGGAGGAGGAGGAACGGCGGGAGGAGCAGATCGAGGAGTACATCAGGGACGCGGAGGAGGAAGGACTGCTGGAACGGGAGCAGAGCGAACTCCTTCGCGAGATCGTCGACGTCGGCGACCAGGTGGTCCGCGAGGTGATGACGCCGAGGACCGAGATCAAGGCGGTCCCCGCCGACGCGGACATCGACGCTCTCCGGCGGGCTCTCGTCGCCTCGCGCCACTCCCGACTTCCGGTGTACGAGGGGAACCTGGACAAGATCGTGGGAATCGTCTCGCTCCGGGAGGTGCTTCCCCATCTCGTCGCGCCGCGGCCCGACGTGCGCGCCCGCGATCTGATGCACCCCGTGCGGCTCGTGCCGGCCAGCAAGCCGGTCCTGGAGCTTCTCCGGGAGCTGCAGCGGGAGCGCCAGCAGATGGCGGTCGTCGTGGACGAGTACGGCGGCACCGCCGGAATCGTCACGATCGAGGATCTGGTGGAGGAGATCGTCGGGGAGATCAGGGACGAGCACGAACCGGCCCGCGAGCCGCTGCAGCCGCAGCCGGGCGGGGAGTGGCTCGTCGACGGGCGGATGCCGATCGACGAGCTGGAGCGGCGGCTCGGTGTCGAGCTTCCCGAGGACGAGGTGGACACGATCGGCGGCCTCCTCTTCTCCCGCCTGGGGCGGGTGCCGCGGCTGGGGGATCGTGCCAAGCTGGCCGGGGGGATCGAACTCGAGGTCGCCCGGCTGGACGGGCGGCGGGTCGCGGCCGTTCGGCTCCGGCCGGCGGCGGAAGGGACGGGCAAGTGAGCGACGGCGATCAGGGCAAGCGGTTCGGATTCGCGGCGCTGGCGGGTCGTCCCAACGTCGGGAAGAGCACGCTCCTGAACCGCCTCGTGGGGAGGAAGGTGGCCATCGTCTCCCCGGTGCCGCAGACGACCCGCCACCGGATCCTCGGCGTCCGCACGCTCCCGACGGGTCAGGTGGCGTTCGTCGATGCCCCCGGCTTTCACCGGCCTCGCCGCCAGCTCGGCGAGCTGATGCTGGAGCAGGCCCGGTCGGCCGCCGGCGACGCCGACGTGGTGCTCTGGGTGGTCGACGCGGCGGCCGGAGTCGGGGCGGGGGACCGCCGCGTCCTCGACGAAGTGCGCAAGGTGGCGCCGGAGCGGCCGGTGGTGCTGGTCCTGAACAAGCTGGACCGGATGAACAAGGGACGCCTGCTGCCGCTGATCGAGCAGGGCGTGCGCGAGTGGGGCTGCCGGGAGGCGGTGCCGGTCTCGGCCCTCACGGGGGAGAACGTGGACCGCCTGCTCGAGACGGTCGTCTCGCTGCTTCCGCCGGGCGAACCGATGTATCCCCCCGATTTCGTCACGGACCAGCGCGAGCGGACGATCGTGGCGGAGCTGGTGCGGGAGAAGCTATTCGAGCGCCTCCGCCAGGAAGTGCCGCACGCCGTGGCGGTGGCGGTCGAGCACCTGGGAGAGCGGGAGGACGGCCTCCTGGAAGCCCACGCGGTGATCTACGTGGAGCGGCCCTCCCAGAAGGCGATCGTGATCGGGCACCGGGGCCGGATGCTGAAGGAGGTGGGAACCGAGGCCCGCAAGGAGCTGGAGGCCATGACGGGGCGCCGCGTCTTCCTGAAACTCTGGGTGAAGGTGCGGGAAGCCTGGCGGGACCGGATCGGCGTGCTGCGAGAGATCGGCGTCTACCCCGGCTGAGGACGGGCCGGCACGGCGTTTCGCGCTAAAATGCCCGGCTTGCCGGCGAGTTCGCCGGCGGAGAGGGGAGTTCCGTGCCCGCACCGCTCGATCGCCGGCAGATCCTCGTTCTGGAGTCGGTCCGCCGGTTCCTCCGGCGCGGCGCCTTCGCCCACCTGCTCAACCTGCTGGCGAAGACGCGTCCCCAGGATTTCGCTCCCCTCTACGAGGAGATGACGGAGCGGGAGCAGGTGGCGCTGTTCCGGGCGCTCGCGGAGCGGGATCCCGAACTCGGCGCCGCGTTTCTCGTCGAGCTGGCGCCGGGCAGCGGACCGGGGCTCCTTCGCCGCCTCGGCCCGCAGCCGGCGGCGCGCCTCCTCGAGCAGTGCGCGGACGACGATGCCGCCGACCTGTTGACCGAGCTGGAAGAGGAGGAGGCGAAGGCGATCCTCGAGGCGATGCGCCCCGAGGAGAAGGCGGGCGTCGAGCAGCTCCTGATCTTCGAAGAGGAGACCGCCGGCCGCATCATGACGCCGGAGGTCTTCTCGCTTCCCGAGCACTACACCGTCTCCGAGGCGATCCGCGAGCTCCAAACGCGGGGCAGCGTCGAGATGGCGTTCTACGTCTACGTCGTCGACGAGCGGAACCACCTCGTCGGCGTGCTCTCGCTGCGGGACCTGCTCCTCCATCCTCCGGACACGCGACTGTCCGAGATCATGAACACCGACCTCATCACCGTCCGGACCGACACCGACCAGGAGGAGGTCGCGCGCATCGCGGCGAAGTACGACCTGATCGCCATCCCGGTCCTGGACGATCAGGGGCGCCTGGTGGGGATGGTGACGATCGACGACGTGATCGACGTCCTTCGCGAGGAGGCAACCGAGGACATCTTCCGGATGGCGGGGACCTCCGAGGAGGAGCGGATCGAGCCGTCGATCTGGAAGTCGGTCCGAACCCGCTCTCCGTGGCTCGTGGCGACCTTCTGCGGCGGGATGCTGGCATCGTTCGTGATCAGCGGCTTCCAGCCCACGCTGCAGCGGGTCGTCGGGCTGGCGGCCTTCATCCCGATCGTCCTCGGGATGGGGGGTTCGGCGGGGAACCAGACCGCGATCGTGGTGATCCGCGGACTGGCCACCGGCCGGATCCACGAGGGCGTTCTGCTCCGGTCCTTCTTGAGGGAGATCGGCGTGGCCGCCGTCCTCGGCATGGTCTACGGACTGCTGCTCGCGGCGGGGAGCTTCGCCACCCTCCACTGGCTGTCGGGGCTGCCGGCGGACCGGGCCCTCCCGGTCGCCATCGTCGTCGGGAGCTCCCTGGCGATGTCGATGACCGTGGCGACGCTCGTCGGGTCGCTGCTGCCCCTGGCTCTCCACCGGCTGGGCATCGATCCGGCGATCTCGACGACCCCGTTCGTCACCACAACGACCGACGTGGTCGGCTCGCTGATTTTCCTCGGCCTCGCGACCACGCTTCTCGCGGTGCTGTGACCCGCGGCGAGACGGAGGCGATCGTGCTCGCAACGACCGTCAGGGGGGAGGCGGACCGCGTCGTCCACCTGCTGGCGGCCTCCGGGGAGCGGCTCGTCGCCCTCGCTCCCGCAGCCGCACGGTCGCAGCGCCGGTTCGGCGGCGCTCTCCTGCCCGGTGCGCGGGTCAAGGTCCGCTGGCGCCGGGC